>NZ_JBFLKT010000437.1:0-10939 GCF_040883305.1 Lutibacter sp. | reverse complement strand
GCACAATTTTCATTAAAACTAACGCAAGCATCGCCAATTAAACGAGCAGATTGTAAAAAGTTTGCAGCCATAACTGGTTTAAAAACATTCAATTCATAATGACCTTGAGTTCCAGCTACAGAGATTGTAACGTCATTTCCTATAATTTGCGCACAAACCATAGTTAATGCTTCAGATTGTGTTGGATTTACTTTCCCAGGCATTATAGAACTTCCTGGTTCATTTGCAGGAATAATTAATTCTCCAATTCCAGATCGTGGTCCAGAAGCCATCATTCTAATATCGTTTCCAATTTTATTTAAAGCAACTGCTAATTGTTTTAAAGCGCCGTGACTTTCAACTATAGCATCGTGAGAAGCTAAAGCTTCAAATTTATTTTCAGCCGTAATAAATGGTAAACCAGTAAATGCTGCAATTTTTTTAGCAACTAAAACATCGTAACCTTTTGGAGTATTTAATCCTGTTCCTACTGCTGTTCCGCCTAAAGCCAATTCAGCCAAATGAGGCAAGGTGTTTTTCAATGCTTTTAAACCGTGATTTAATTGAGAAACATATCCTGAAAATTCTTGTCCCAACGTTAAAGGAGTTGCATCCATTAAATGAGTTCTACCAATTTTTATAACAGTTGAAAATTCTTCGGATTTTGCTTGTAAAGTATCTCTTAATTTTTCAACTCCAGGAATAGTTACATCAATAAGCATTTTATAACAAGCAATATGCATTCCAGTAGGGAAGGTGTCGTTACTTGATTGTGATTTGTTTACATCATCATTTGGTTGAATTGTTTTTTCACCTTCACCAATAACATTTCCTGCAATTTCGTGTGCACGGTTAGCAATTACCTCGTTACAATTCATATTACTTTGCGTTCCAGAACCTGTTTGCCAAATTACCAGCGGAAATTGATTGTCGTGTTTTCCATCTAAAATTTCATCACAAACAGCTGAAATTAAATCTCGTTTTTCTGAAGAAAGTACACCTAAATCGTAATTTGCGTGTGCTGCAGCTTTTTTTAAGTAGGCAAATCCATATATAATTTCTAAAGGCATTGAAGCTGATGCACCAATTTTGAAGTTATTTATAGAACGTTGGGTTTGTGCTCCCCAATAGTTGGCTGCAGGAACTTTAACTTCACCCATAGTGTCTTTTTCTATTCTGTATTTCATAATAATTGTGTTTGTTAATTTTTGTGTATCCATAAATAGTTCAAAATTTATATTGTTCGTCATTCTGAACTTGTTTCAGAATCGAATTATACTCTTAACGTAAACAATATAGTGAGACGCTGAAATAAATTCAGGGTGACGTACTAACAATATTATGGAAAATGGATCTACATAAACTTAAATTCTTAATTAAGAGAGCGGATAAATTAACCTCTTTTTTACCTACTATTTTCTTATTCCATTGTATATTTGTGTGAATAAAATTAAAGTTACAAAAAATTATATAAGATGTCAGAATTTAAATACCAAAAGCCATTTCCTATTACAAAGGATACTACAAAATACCGTTTATTAACTAAAGATCACGTTTCTGTGGTAGATTTTGATGGAAGAAAAATTTTAAAAATTGCACCGGAAGGTCTTGAGTTACTTTCACAAGCGGCATATCACGATGTATCTTTTTATTTACGCGCTTCTCACTTAAAAAAATTAGAGACAATTCTTAAAGATCCAGAAGCTACAGATAACGACCGTTTTGTTGCTTATACAATGCTGTTAAACCAAATGGTAACTGCGGCTGGAGAATTGCCAACCTGCCAAGATACAGGTACTGCAATTTGTGTAGCTAAAAAAGGGGAAGATGTTTTTACAGGTGTTAATGATGCTGAATGTATTTCAAAAGGAGTGTTTAATACATATCAAACGGATAATCTTCGATTTTCTCAAATTGTTCCTCAAACAATGTTAGAAGAAAAAAATTCAGGTACAAACCTTCCTGCTCAAATAGATATTTATGCTGAAACAGGTAATAAATATGAATTTTTATTTATAACAAAAGGTGGCGGTTCTGGTAATAAAACCTACCTATATCAGATGACCAAATCATTATTGACAGAAGAAAATCTAACCAATTTTGTAAAGAAACATATTATGGATTTAGGAACTTCAGCTTGTCCTCCTTATCATTTGGCATTTGTTGTTGGTGGAACTTCTGCTGAAGCGAATTTAGCAACAGTAAAAAAAGCATCGGCAGGTTATTTGGATCATTTACCAACTGAAGGTAACGATGGCGGTCAAGCTTTTCGTGATTTGGAATGGGAAGAGAAAATTACAAAAATTTGTCAAGAAAGTGGAGTAGGAGCGCAATTTGGTGGTAAATATTTTGTGCACGATGTACGTGTTATTCGCTTGCCACGTCACGCAGCATCTTGCCCAGTTGGGCTAGGTGTTAGTTGTAGTGCAGATAGAAATGTTAAAGGTAAAATTACTGAAGAAGGTATTTTTCTAGAAGAATTAGAAAAGAACCCAGGACAATTTTTACCAAAAGAAGCGCCACACCTAAAAGACGCAATTGAGTTAGATTTGGATCAATCAATGGAAGAAATTCGTAAAGAACTTTCTAAACATCCTGTAAAAACACGGTTTAGTTTAAGAGGGACTTTAATTGTTGCTCGTGATATGGCACACGCAAGAATTAGCGAAATGCTTGCTAATGGTGAAGATATGCCTCAGTATTTTAAAGATCACCCAGTGTATTATGCAGGTCCAGCTAAAACACCTAAAGGAATGGCTTCGGGTAGTTTTGGCCCCACAACAGCAGGAAGAATGGATCCGTATGTAGATGCATTCCAAAAAGCAGGTGGTAGTATGGTAATGGTTGCAAAAGGAAATCGTTCACAACAAGTTACAGATGCTTGTAAAGCAAATGGAGGTTTTTACCTTGGTTCTATTGGAGGTCCAGCAGCAATTTTAGCAAAAGAAAGTATTAAATCTGTAGAAGTTATTGACTTTGCAGAATTAGGAATGGAAGCGGTTAGAAAGATTAGAATTGAAGATTTTCCAGCATTTTTATTGGTAGATGATAAGGGGAATGATTTCTTTGCTGAATTTAAATAGACAATCTAAACGATCATTAAAAATAAAATTAAAAGTACTGCCAATAATAAAAAATAAATATTATTTTTGTAAAAATTAATATAAGATTTTAAAGTTATGGATTTATCTCAATTTTCTGGTTTTTTAGTATTTTTAACAATCTTTACAATGGGATTTTGGTTAATGATATTTTTATTAACATTTGCAATTCCTTATTGGTTAATAGGATATTTTAGAGAATCTTGGAAATATAGAAAAGAAGGCAGAGCAATACCTAAAAAGTAATTTTTGGTATTTAATATATAAAAAAGGGCAATTTAAAAATTGCCCTTTTTTGGTTTTATGCTTTAAACATTTCTTCTTCACCACCGCCATCATAATCACCTTGCGATCTTTCGCGTTTCTTTTTCTGATTAAATCTATATGTAAAATTCAACATAATTTGGCGTTGTCTCCATTGAAATTCACCAACAGATTCTGTGGTTGGAGAATAACTTGTTGATTTTCTTTTTCGTGTATTAAATAAATCACTCACATTTAAAGCTACTGTAGCGTTTTCTTTAAAAATATCTTTACTAAAAGCTAAATTTACCATTAACATACCATCTCTTTTAGATTGTGCTCCTTCAGATGGGCCCATATAAAAACCGGTTGTTTGCCAGTCAATTTCTCCTGGTAAAGTAACTCTAGATACCATTCTAGTGAACCAACTTACATCATCAGAATCGTAACTAATATTGTTAAATTCACCATCAGTAACAGATTTAAAGAAGTTAAAACTATTGTTAAGTCTCCACCATTTAAAAGGGTTATAGTTTGTTGTAAATTCAAAACCGTAGCGATCTTGCGAACTAAGATTAATAGGATTTCTAATTATAACTAAAGTAGGAACCCCATCAATATCTCTAATGTCTTCAGTTTGTACCATTTCTATATTATTAACAGCATGTTGGTAATAAACTGAAGAGTTTAAGGTGAATTTATCCCATCTTTTTAAATATCCTAAATCAAAAGAATTTGTATAAGTTGGATCTAAATTTACATTTCCTTTTCTAATATAAGTTTCACTAGTACGTGATTCAAACGGGTTTAAAAACCAACTTCTTGGACGTCTTAATCTTTTGCTATATCCTAAAGTTAAACTTTCAGAATCATTAAATTCTAAACCCAAATTAACTGTTGGAAAAAATTCAGTATATTTTTTATTAAAAACTTCATTAGTTTGAATTAAATCTATTTTTCTGTCAGTAGTTTCAGCTCTTAAACCTAATAAATAAGAAAATTTGTTTATTTTTTCCCCATATTGAGAATATACAGCATATACATCTTGATCAAAATTTAATGTATTTGAAAAATTAGTATTATTAAAAAATTCATTGGTTTCTGCATTAAAATCTTCAACAAGATAATCTGTAGTTAATTCATTTAAATCTGCTTTAAAACCAAATTCAAATTGTGCATTTTCTCCAATTGGCAGCACGTAATCTGCTTTTATTAAGATATCTTTAGATTCTTCATCTGTTGAATTTCTTTCAGGGTTGTTTTCTAAAAAGGTAGGAAAGGTGTCAAAATCTGAAATATAAGCATTACTATTTTCAGTACTTTTTCCATATTGAAAATCTACAATTAATTTATGACCATCTGTTTTAAAATCTTGAGTAAAATTAAAGGAATATTCAATAGTTTCATCAACTTCATCTTCTTTTTCAACACGTTGGTATGTTCTATTTAAAATATTATTAGCATCTAATTGATTGTTAATATTTGTAGAAATATCTTCACCGTCAGATTTTCTATAAAGTACGGTACCTGTTAAAGAGCTTTTATCTGATAAAAAATACTCTACACCAAATCTTGTATTGAATCTGTTGTTTTCTCTATCGTAGGTTGTTTTTTCATTTCTAAAATTCGAAATAGTTCCATTTTCATTAAAATAGGTTGTGCTGTTGCTAGAATTTCCAGGAGCATTTCTATAATTATATCCTGTACTATTAAAAAAGTTAGCTTTTTTAGTACGGTAATTTAGGTTCACAGATCCTCCAAAATTATCTGGATTTCCTGCATTTGCAGTTAAAGAACCATTAAAACCTTGTGCTTTTCCTTTTCGTAGAATAATATTTAATATTCCAGCAGTTCCTTCAGCATCATAACGTGCAGATGGGCTTGTAATAACTTCCACTTTCTCAATGGCGTCGGCAGGTAATTGTCTTAACGCATCTGTTCCACTTAAACCAACTAAACCAGATGGTTTTCCATTTATTAGGATTTTAACGTTGTCGTTTCCTCTTAAACTTACATTTCCTTCAACATCAACAGTAACGGAAGGAACATTGTCTAATACATCGGAAGCAGAACCACCTTTTACAGTCATGTCTTTTCCAACATTATAAATCTTTTTGTCTAAACGAATTTCGACAGTACTTTTTTCTGCAATAATTTCAACTTCACTTAAAGATTCGGCGTCCATTTCTAATGAGATTACACCTAAATCTGTTGTTTTTTTTATCTCTTGGTTTAATAATGTATACGTTTTAAATGAGATGAATTCTACCGATATATTATAAGTTCCTCTTGCAACTTGAACATCAAACAAACCATTTATGTCAGTAATTCCTCCTGTTACAATTTTATCATCTAAAGATTTTACTACAATTGTTGCATATTCTAACGGTTGCTGAGTTTCTTTATCTATTACTTTTCCTAAAATGGAAATCTTTTCTATAGGTTCGTAATTTTTAGCAATTAAGCTGGTTACACATAAACTTAGCAAAATTACAAGTACAATATTTTTCATGAATTATTTATTAGTTAATATAGTGCAAAGATAAGCTAGGTTCGACTCTTTTTGTGTTAACGAGTGTTAACGTTTGTTTAAATTAAAACAATTAAAGTTAAACAAATTAGGTTTGAAAAATAAATATATAATATACTTAAAATAAGCTTGTTAAAGTGTTTGCTTATGAAATTTACTTTAGAAAAGTGGCAATTTAAGCTAATTCTACGTTGTTAAAAAAAACTTAAATTTTATAAAATAGATTTTATTATTTCAGGAGGACGACCAATAACAGCTTTTCCGTTGTTAATTACAATTGGTCTTTCAATAAGTTTTGGATTTTCTAACATTGCAGTAATAACTTCGGCATCAGATAATTCCTTTCCTTTATAATTTTCTTTCCAAAGTGCTTCGTTTTTTCTAACTAAATCTATTGGAGAAATGCCTAATAATTTAATAATATCACTTAATTCTTCTTTTGAAATTGGAATATCTAAATATTTTATTGTTTCAAAAGTAAGTTTTGATGCTTCTAAAATTGCTAAACCTTGTCTGCTTTTACTACAACGTGGATTATGATATATTTTCATATTGTGAATTAGATTTAATGCAAAAATACTAATTTAATAGGTTGGCTTAATCTCTTTTTTATCGAAATCAATTAATCGGTCTTTTTTACTTTGGTTAAAACGGTAGGTAAATGAAAGTAATATAGTACGGTATTTATTTTTAAATAAACTTTTTGTGAAATAATTAGTATCATACCTGTCTCTATCGGTTTCATTAGATAAAAATAAATCGTCAACTCTTAAACTTAAAGATGCGTTATTATCAAATAAATCTTTATTAATAGCAGCACTTGCATACGTGTATGCCTTTCTTGTTGAATAGGAACCAACGGATTTTAAAGTGTGTTTTGTATTTAGTTGAAAATCAAAAACTTTAGGTATTTTTAATTGTGTAAATAAGCTAAACGAACCGTTTGTACTATTATCATTATAATCTAAAATAATAGTTTCATTTGCGTTATTTACGGTTGTAAAAGTACCTTTTTGATCAAAATTATAAATGTTTATATTACTAGTAAAACTCAACATATTACTCGCTCTATAAGTAGTACTTAAATTTAGTCCATAATAATTTACTTTGCCTAAATTAACAGGTGTTGTTATAACTTTGTTTGCACCGTTTATTTGATCGCCAGTTTCATAGGTAACTTTTTCCCACCAATCATTAAAAATTTGATAGAATAAACTTGGTAAAAAGGTAATTTTATTTCCAGAACTTGAAAAAGTTAAAGAAAAGCCATCTACATAAATTGGTTTTAAACTAGGATTACCAATAAAAGAAGATGTTTCACTATATTTTTCTTTAAAAGGTTTTAAATCTTCAAATTCAGGCCGAAGCATATTCTGAAAAAAACCAAATGATAAACTTTTTGTCTCGCTTAAACTATATTCTAAATATACTGAAGGCAATAGTTTGTTGAAGTTATTTTTTTGTAAGTTGTTTAAATTTAAATAATCAGCTTTCATTTCAAGAAACTCTGCTCTTACACCTATTTCATAATAAAATTTTTCAAATTGACTTACAAAATCCACAAAAACAGCATTAATTTTTTCAGCATAGTCTATGTTCTTTACTTCATTTATATTGGTATATTTAAAAGGTACTTTAAGATAATCTCCTTTAAAACCAAATGAATATGTTGAATTTTCGCTAATTGGATTTATATATTCAAATTTTACAGAAGTTTTATTTAATTTAATATTTTCAATAAAATTTTCATCAGTAAAATTTGTATTTGTATTTGTAATAGTATTATCAAATCTATCTGAATCTTTTGTGTATATTACTGAAGTTGTAAAAGTTTCTCCTTCCTTTTTAAAGTTGTGGGTAAATTCAGTTACAAATTCAACCATTTCATTATCAAAATCTCTTAAAAGAGTTCTATCATTTAATTGAAGTGAATTAAAAGTAGCATCAAATATTTCAGATGTTGTTAAGGTATTACTTTTGATTGTAGTATTCAAAAAATTGAGACTTGTACTTAAAGTACTTCGATTTGATAAGTAAAAGTCGGCACCAACGGTTCCATAAAAAGCAACTCTTTTATTATTAGATTCAATGTTTTCATTTAAAAATGAGGTGGTGTTATTATTACTAAAATATTCTGACTGAGAAGATGATATTGTTATTGGATTGCTATGATTATAAGAAGAGTTTATATAAAAATTTACATTTTTATTTTTATTGTTGATAGTAAATAAGCCTCCAGAATAATCTTTGAAACCAGCAGCAGCAGTTAACGAAGCGTTTAATCCTTCGTCTTTACCTTTTTTTAATATTATATTTATTACACTTAATGCAGAGCCGCTATACTTTGCACCAGGATTTGTAATAACTTCAATATTTTCAATGGCACCGGCAGGAAGTGATTTTAAAGCATTTGCACTAGATAAAGATGATGATTTTCCGTTTATTAATACTTGTACATTTCCTCGTCCTTGTACGGAAATACTTCCATTAGGATCTATTGAAACAGAAGGAATATTATTTAATGCATCCGTAGCGACACCACTTGCAGCAGCAATATCTTTGTCAACATTATAAATTAGTTTATTTGGCTTTATGTCAATTGCTCTTTTTTCTCCATTAATTTCAATTGCTTCTAAAAATTCAATATCAACTTCTAAGGCAATTGTACCAATATTTAAATCTTTATTAACCTTTGAAATATTAATTTTTTTTGATTTAAATGAAATAAATTCAACAGAAACGTTATAGGTACCTTCTTCAACTTCAATACTAAATTTACCTCTTGAGTTTGTAATTCCGCCACATTTAATTGAATTAGAATCTATACTTTTAAATACAATAGTAGCATCTTCTAATGCTTTTTTTGTAGTGCCATCAATTATTTTTCCTGTTATTGTATAAGTTTCTTTTTTTAAAGTTTGACTATAATTAATTAGTGGGGTTAATATGATTAGTAATAATAATATTCTTCTCATAAAGTGATTTTTTATTAAACATAACAATTTTTTGTACTACAAAAGGTTAATAAATTAATTCTTCATAAGTTCAAAAGTACAAAATATTAATAAAAACTCCCCATTTATTTGATTTTATTTACCTTTTATGTGAGTAAAAGGTATTTTACTATTATTTAACAGGCTTGGCTTTTACAAATGAATTTAACTTTTCAGTTAAGTTTAAATTTTTTGTAAAATGAATACCATTAATATTTAAAAAGTTTGCTGTTTCAATATTTTCCTTGTTATCATCAATAAAAATAGCTTTTTTTGGATTAATAGCATACCTTTTTAAAATAAGTTTATAAATTTCTGGAAACGGTTTTATCATTTTTTCTTTTCCTGAAACTACAACTCCATCAAAATCTTTAAAAAAAGGAAATAAGTTTACACCTTCTTCCCATTTTTCTGCACTCCAGTTTGTTAAAGCATAAATTTTGAATTTTTTAGAAGTTTTAAGCTCTTTAAGAAGTTTTAAATTTTCTAAAATTGGTCATGAAAACATTTCATTCCAACGTTCATAAAAACTAATAATTTCATTTTTATATTCAGGGAATTCTGCAATTTTTAAGGCATTTGCTTCTGCAATAGTTCTGCCAGCATCTTGTTCAGCATTCCATTCGGGAGTACAAACGTTATTTAAAAACCATTGTACTTTTTGTTCATCATTATTAAATATTTTTAGGTATAAATATGCTGGTTTCCAGTCAACTAGAACACCGCCAAGGTCAAATATTATGGTATCAATTTGATTATTCATTACAATTCATTTGTATCATCAACTTGTCCTTGTTGCATTAAATACGCTTTTATAAAGCCATCTATTTCACCATTCATAACGGCATCTACATTACCAGTTTCATAAGAAGTTCTAACATCTTTTACCAATTTATAAGGATGCATTACATAATTTCTGATTTGAGAACCAAAATCAATTTTCATTTTACCAGCTTCAATATCGCTTCTAGCTTCTTGTTGTTTTCTAAGTTCTAATTCGTATAATTGAGATTTTAGCATTTGCATTGCTCTATCTCTGTTTTCGTGCTGTGAGCGTGTTTCGGAACAAGAAATTTGAATGCCAGTTGGTTTGTGTGTTAATTGTACTTTTGTTTCAACTTTATTTACATTTTGTCCACCAGCACCGCTAGAACGTGAAGTTATTATTTCAATATCTGCAGGATTAATTGTTATTTCAATACTATCATCTACAAGCGGATATACATAAACTGAAGCAAAACTTGTATGGCGTTTTGCATTGCTGTCAAAAGGCGAAATTCTAACCAATCGGTGCACTCCGTTTTCTCCTTTTAAATATCCAAAGGCAAATTCACCATCAATTTCTAAAGTAACAGTTTTTATTCCTGTAACATCACCTTCCTGGTAGTTGAGTTCTCTAATTTTAAAGCCTTGTTTTTCAGCCCACATTAAATACATGCGCATTAGCATAATTGCCCAATCGCAACTTTCTGTACCACCAGCTCCAGCCGTAATTTGGATTACGGCACTTAAACTATCACCTTCTTCAGAAAGCATATTTCTAAACTCTAAATTTTCGAGGAGTTCTATGGTTTTGTTATATACTTTTTCTACTTCTGGTTCAGTTGCCTCCCCGTCAGTATAAAAGTCTAAAAGAATGGAAGTTTCTTCAAAAAATGTTTTGATAGCTTCAAAATCTTCTACCCACTTTTTTTTAGATCGTAAATCTTTCATTACAATTTCTGCTTCTTTTGAATTGTTCCAAAAATTTGGATTTGCAGTTTTTTCTTCTTCGTTTGAAATTTCAATTAATTTTTTATCAATTTCAAGGTAAGTTTTTAACTTGCTAATTCTTTCTTCTAATTTATTTAGTTGTTCGTTTGATATCATATCAATGTTTAAGATACACAAAAATAACCTTTCATTTTTAAACAGTAAAAATTAATTAAATACATATTGAATAAATTTTAACAGCAATATTTTAGTTACTATATTTGATTCATTAAAATTTAAAAAATGCAAATAAACTTAATTAGTGATACGGTAACAAAGCCTACAAAGGGAATGTTAAAAGCAATGATGGAAGCGGAAGTAGGAGACGATGTATTTAAATC
>NZ_JBFLKT010000436.1:0-3127 GCF_040883305.1 Lutibacter sp. | reverse complement strand
TTTCCGAGAATTTCTTTAAGTATATCGCTATTTATTTTTTCCCTTTAAGTTATTCCGCTACACTTTTCATTTTTTTATTCTCGGCAATTTATAGATGTTCTGCAGTGATGTTGAGAAAATTATAATTCAATACTATGTCAACGGGAAATATGACAAATTTGAAAATGTTAAAGATTTGGAAGATCTACACAGCATTTCATATCTTGAATGGATTTTCAAAATCCTCGGTGATTAAAAAAACTACTTAAAGATTTAAACACTTATTAATTAAATTGGTGCTTTATAGAAATGACTGAAAACTTGAGAACTTGTATTGAATGTAAAATTGAAAAAGAAGTATTTCCATTTTTTACGAAAAGGATCAAAAGATCAAGTAATGAATCGGAAACATGTTTTAAGTGTAAAGAAAAATTTAAGAGTAGAAGAAGAAGAGAAAAAAATAAAGATAAACTAAATAAATATCATCTTAATTATTATCATAATCATAAAATTTTGAAAAGGGATTTGAAAAAAATTTCTAAACCCTCGGTAATTTAAAAAATTTATTTAAACTCTTTTTAATATTAAAAAAGGGTTTAAAGAAAATATAATTATCTATGTTACAATAAAGATGGCAGTGAAAGTTTATCAACTATCAGCGAAAAAATTCTATTCCACTCTTGGTTTCACTAAACGAAAAGAGTTTTGGCAAGAATATAAAAAACTAAAAAACAAATATGATTTTATTAAATTTAATTTGTTCACATCAACGATTATTTTTAGGGAAGTTTTTAAAATTTTATTAACAAATCCTAGAATTAAGGAAGATTTTAAAGGTTTCGGGTCAATGATGTTTGAATGTAATGAAATTAAAAGGATTATGTTGAAGGATAATAAAATAGATGAACTTAGGAAAAATAAAAATTTTAGACTTAAAAACCGAGCGATAACTTTAAAATCAAAATTTGATTATGTAGAAATTTGCTTGGATAATTATTACATCAGTGATATCAGTCGAATTATTTCAAGATATTTAATTATGGAATGTGGATTTGTGAATAAATGTGAATATTATAATAAAATATGTAGTTCTTGTTTTTATCCTGTAATAAACAATAATTTTGATGATATAAAAACTGGTGTGATTTGTAATAGATGTAGAAATGAGAGAGATAGGGAACGGGCAGAAGAATGTGAAAAAATTAATCGTCAATACTGGCAAGAATACAGGGAAAAAGTTGGATATAGTATATCTAAAAGTAATCAATACAGAGACAGATCAAAAGATTTGGACGATTCAGATAGTGAATAATAATATTAAATTTATATAAAAGGGTTTAAAGAAATATTAATTATATTTTTTATATAAGTTAATATTATAATGGTTAACTTAACAACAATCGCTAGAACTGATTATCAGGGGTTAGGATACAAGACGAAAAAACTTTTTTTGGAAGGTATGCGAAAACTTGGTATTGCTGGTGGTATGATTAAGGGCAGGGGCAAACCCAGCGTGGAACTTTTAAAGAAAATGGTGAGAGGTAAAAGAAAAGTTTTGAGATTAAAAAGAAAGAGAATGAAACAAAGGAAAAGGAGAGGGATGGTTTCAATCGGTGATATTGAATATAGATTAAAAGAATTTGATTCGATCAATAATTTTAACGCTTACAGAGTATTTTCAAATGCATCAACGGAAGCGGATATGTATAGTATCATACAAAATGTTATGATTAACAAAGATGATATTCCATTCGTCACATTGTTTTTTACTGACAAAATAACAGGTGAATTAAGACCAAACGGAGCGACAATCAATTCAGATAATCTTATTTCATTGGAAGATTTTTTAAATAGGATTGAAGAATTAAGAGCAGGTACAGCAACTGAGGGATCAGGTCCTATTAGTGCCGATGAGTGGGATTTAGTAATAGACAGATTTGATTTAATATTTGTAAGAGAAGTCAGGGGATATGGATTTTCTGATTCAATGCTATTTGATGTCGTTGGTATTGATTCGAAAAAATCTAGAGATTGTTTTGAACAATGTTTTAAAAAATTATGTCCAAAGTTATGGGAGCAAGACCCAGAATTTCAAGAAGATATCAATAAAATGGATCCATCTGTTAATAATGGACTGAAAATTATTAAAAAATATGGTTTAAACATTAATATTGTATGGAATACTTTTTCGTTAAGAGAAAAATTTTTTAAATTATTTCAGGATAAAAAGGATGGTATGGAAAAAGTGTACATTAACAAAAGGAGATGTAATATATTTAAATTAGATTTGGAAGATATTAATTTGTCTATTTTGGGTTGTGATGATGATGATGATGATGAATTAGATGAGAAAAAGGATTATATTATTTATGATGCTGAAAATAAACATTTTGACATTGTGAAAGGAAAAATAAACATTAAGAATGTTTATATGGATATATCCAAAAATGTTTATAAGAAATTAGAAGAAGGAAAATATAAAAAAATATTTAGTGTCACACAATTATACAAAACAAATGTAAAGGCAGGTATAACAGAAAAGACAACAAATACAACAGAATATTTAATTATTGATTATGAAACGGTTACGGATTGGGAAAAACAAAATATAATGATCCCATATTCATTAAGTTGTTTTCATGCAACTAATGAATTATTGGAAGAGCTGAATGGTCATGATGAAAGATATTATAAACTGAAACAAGAAATAGAGGACGAAGTGAATGAAAATAAAGAAATTAAATATAAAGTAAGACAAGAAATTATTAAAGAAAAACTTGAAATATCTGAAGATGTCAAGGAATTGAAGGGAAAAATTAAAAAAATAATCGATCAAAATTGTAAATTTTATTTATCATACGATTGTACTAAACAATTACTGGAATATATTAGAGATAATCAAAAAAATAAAAGATTTGTAATAACTACATTCAACGGATCTAACTTTGATAACTTTATTTTATTGAAAGATATTTTATCGATGAGATCAAATATGGATGATATGCTTAAAATGAAAAGTGAAATCGTGACAAATATATTCTTTAAAGAAACTCAATTATTTAATTTTAAAATCAATGGAAGACACGATTTATTTGATATAAGATCACACTTATCAGGAAGTCTAAAAAATAATTGTAAAGATTTTAAC
>NZ_JBFLKT010000435.1:0-8059 GCF_040883305.1 Lutibacter sp. | reverse complement strand
TTAACCTCCACCGTTTTGTTATATATGCTTTTCGTTTTTTTTGTTTAATTGCTGTGTAAATTTGTTTGGTTGCTTTTTCTAAAGATGCCATCCAGAAGGTAGTTCCTAATGCCATTGCGGTATCTACAAATCCAGGCTGAATATCTGTTACATAAATTTTTGCTTTACTTCTTTTTCCCTTCATATAAAGCGATTCTAAATAATTTGCTTGAAATGCTTTAGAGGCAAAATATGCTGGTGTGTGTCTATTTCCTCGGATTGAAGCGATTGAAGAAATTCCGACCAAATGACCATAACCTTGTGCTCTAAAAAAGTTATAAGCCAACCCATAAATTTTAGATGCTGCTAAAACATTGGTGCTCAGTATTGGTAATTCCTTTTCCCAATCTAATGTGTAATTTGCTTCCCCAACGCCAGAACTATAAACTATTAGATCCATGGTTTTAAATTCATTTTTTAGGTTCTCAAATAATTTTTCGCACGAAATTAAATCTGTAACATCATGTACTTTTATTATATATTTTTCGGGGGCTGTTAATTTAATTTCATTTAATAATTTTTCTCGCCTTCCTGTAATTATAACTCTAAAATTATCTGCCACTAAAAGTTTTGCTAGCTCTTTACCAATGCCAGATGTTGCTCCAATTATTAATGCTGTTTTCATTTGATAAAGATTATTATTTACGATTTTGAATTAGCAATATTATCATTTTTATTGGTTTTCAATTATTAAAATGAATATTTATTATTGAAATTTTATGTACTTTTGATGCTAAATATACACATTTAATATGTTTAGTAAAGGACAACTAATTTTCGCTGCTTTATTTGTAATTGCATTTACAATTTTAATGATTTGGAGCTATAGAAAAGATATAAAAATTCATAAAAAACATTATAAAAATTCCTTTATTGTTATAATTGCAGTTTTTTTAATAATCGCTATTTTTACATTAATTACTTTTTCGCTTCACTAAACTTTAATTTAATTTTTTCTTAAAACTTATTGAATCCCAATTTCAAACTGTATTAATTTAAAAATTTACAGTTACAATAAAACATTTTACATCCTAAAATTTAAGTCAATGCACTATTAAATACTAATAAAATATGGTATCTTAGTATTTCATAATGAAATGATTAATAAACTTATTATAATCACATAAATCCGAAACAATTATGAATCTAATATTTCCTCTTTTAGGTATTCTTTTAGTTTTAGCCTTTTTACTCGTAATAATCTTTAACCGTTTTGTAAAAAACAAAAATGTAGTTAAAGATGCGTGGAGCAATATCGATGTTGCTTTAAAACGTCGCTACGATTTAATTCCAAACCTTGTTGAAACTGTAAAAGGTTATGCCGCACACGAAAAAACAACACTAGAAAATGTAATAAATGCCAGAAATGCAGCTATGGCAGTTCCTTCAGATGATATAAATGGACAAATAAAAGCTGAAAACCAACTACAACAAACATTACGAAGTATTTTTGCTTTAGGTGAAGCTTATCCAGATTTAAAAGCGAATACAAACTACCTAGATTTACAACAAAAACTGAATGAAATTGAAGAAAATTTAGAACGCAGTCGTCGTTATTACAATGGTACCGTTCGCGAAAACAATACCTATGGAGAAAGTTTTCCAGGAGTGTTGTTTGCAGGATTGTTTAATTACCAACATTTCGACTTTTTTGAGACAGATGAAGCAAGCAGAGAAAACGTAAAGGTTAAATTTTAAGGAATAAAATTATGAAAAAATTATTCCTGTTATTATTTGGAGTTTCATTTTTTCTGAAAGGTGTTGCACAAGATTTCATAGTAAATAAAAGTCAGATAGATATTTTTATCCACAAAGATGGTTATTTTGATGTGGTTGAAAACTACAATCTTACTTTTAACACCTACAAACACGGAATTTACAGAGACATACAAACCAATTACAACTTACTTACAGCTGAAGGAAAACAGGAAAAACGTAAAATAAAAATTAGAAATATTGAGGTGCCAAATCATAAATTTGAAGCTGATTTCGATTTTGTTCAAAAAATAAGTGATCACCTGAATATTAAAATTGGAGATAAAGATATAACGCTTATTGGACCACAACATTACCAGATTAAATATAGAGTTTACAACGCTTTTCTATTTAGTGATTCTAAAACTCAGTTCTATTGGAATATAAAACCAGATGGTTGGAACACTGTTTTTCAACAATTAGGTTTTAAAATATATCTTCCTGAAAATATAGTTTCAAACTTAGATAATATCTTTGTGTATTCAGGTTCCACAGGAACTACAAATAAAAGTAGTGAGTTCGAAATCAACTATCTTGACGGTGTCTTTTCAGCAAAAAGCACTTCTGATTTTAATTCATCTTATGGAGAAAGCGTGACTGTTTTATTAAACCTTCCACCAAATTCAGTAACCGAAATAAAACCTTTATGGCCATTTTGGACAAATTATGGTTGGACTTTGCTAATTGGTACTTTTTTAGCTGCTTTCTATTGGATTTGGAACACTTATGGAAAAGATGATACAGTAGTTGCAACAACCAGTTATTTTCCGCCAAAAGGTATTGATCCGGCAATGGCTGGGTTTTTAATTAATGACAGTGAAGACACGCAAGATTTAATCTCGCTTATTCCGTATTGGGGTACACGTGGAAATTTAAAAATGGAATACATTCCCAAAAAAGGATTTTTCTCAAAAGAAGATACCAAACTTACCTCATTAAAACCTTTACCCGTTGATTCACCAGATTATGAAAAGGAAATTTTTAGCGGACTTTTTGGAGATTTTCATAAAACAGACACCGCAGAAGTATTAGTTAGTAGTTTAGAAAATAGCTTTTACACAACCATGCAAGAAGCAAAAAAAAATTTAAAAGATAAGGCTCAAATCTATTATGTTGCGTCAGCAAAAAAAATGCAAACTAAAGTAATATTTGGAATATTAATTTTTGGAATTTTACTGTTTTTTATGTTTTTGAATTTTTGGGGACTTTGGGCTGCAATAACTGTAATTCCAACAGTAATATTTTTATTGATTATGTCTATATATTTGGTAAAAAAAAATGCGAAAGGAAACGCCCTTTTTTCTGAATTAAAAGGCTTTAAACAATTTATAAAAGTAGCTGAAGAGAACAAGTTAAAAATGCTTTTACAAGAAGATCCAACCTATTTTGAAGCTACTATGAGTTATGCACTAACTTTTGGTTTGTTTAATAAATGGGCAAAAAAGTTTGAAGCACTTGACGTACAGCCGCCAAGCTGGTATAGTTCTTCTGCAGGTGTGCTTAATATGCATAATTTCTCAAATTCATTTACAAATTCCATTACATCGGCAAAAACAACTATGGTTAGCGCTCCATCAAACAACTCTTCTAGCGGAGGAGGCTCGTCGGGTGGCGGATTTGGGGGTGGCGGTGGTGGAAGCTGGTAAAACCAAAAAAACATTTTTTAGTAAATTAGCAATAGTATCAACAATAAATATTTAAAATATGAAATTTTTAAAATACATCTTACTTTTTCTACTAATAGTAATTATTGGAGCTGCAATTTATATTGCTACTTTAAATGGTAAATACGATATAAAAAGTTCAAGAATTATGAAGGCACCAGCTGCACTTATTTTTGAAAATATCAACGATTTTAAAAACTGGCAACATTGGGGACCTTGGTACGAAATGGATCCAACAATTGTTGCCAGTTACCCGGAAATAACATCTGGTGTTGGCGCATCCTATTCTTGGACAGGTAAAGATGGAACTGGTTCTATGAAAACAATTTCATTAGTGCCAAATAAAGGACTTATTCAACAAATAGATTTTGGTACAGGAAGTACACCTGAAGTTTATTGGGATATTACCGAAACCGAAACTGGAAATAAAGTTACCTGGGGAATGCGTGGAGAAAGCTCTTTTACCGAAAAAGCATATTGGTTAACACAGGGCGGTATCGAAAAAAATATGAAACCAATGTACAACCGAGGTCTTGAATTATTGGAACAACATATTTTAAGTGAAATGAATAAACATTCTTTTAAAATTATTGGTGAAATAGATTATGGAGGTGGGTTTTATATGTATCAATCAACTTCTTGTAAAATTCAAGATGTCGATAGCAAAATGGGAGAAATGTTTGAAGCTGTAATTAATTATATGAAGGAAAATTCTATTGAAGCTTCCGGAAAACCTTTCTTATTAACTCATAATTGGGATGAAATAAATAACACTACAATGTTTTCAACCTGCGTTCCAGTGAAAGAAAGAGTTATAACAACAGGTAATGTTTTAACGGGTTTTTTAAAACCACAAAAAACATTTAAAACAATTTTCTATGGAAGCTACCAGTATTCTCACAAAGCTTGGGAAGCAGCTTATAAAGAATTAGCCGAACAAGGCTATACTGCATTAGAGAACAGCGAACCTTTTGAAGTGTATTCTGTACGCCCAACTGATAATCCAAATCCTGCAAAATGGGTAACTGAAATTTATATTCCAATAAATTAATTTAAACCAATAAAACCTCTCAAAACAATTTTAATGCATCAGATTGTAACAAAACAAAAAACATTTTTTCAAACAAATGTTACTAAAGATATTAGTTTTAGAATTGAACAACTTAAAAAATTAGAACGGGTTTTAAAAGAAAATGAACACTTTTTAAACCAAGCAATATTTAGTGATTTTAAAAAATCTGAATTCGATAATTATACGACAGAATTAGGGATAATTTATACTGAAATTAATACAGCCTGTAAAAAATTACATAAATGGGCTAGTACAAAAAGAGTAACCACAAATTTTTTAAATTTTCCCGGAAAAAGTTATATAATTCCAGAACCACTAGGCATTACGCTAATTATTGGAGCCTGGAATTATCCTTACCAATTATCTATTTCTCCTGCTATTGCAGCAATTGCAGCCGGAAATACTGTTATTCTAAGCCCCAGCGAAATTTCTGTTGCTACAAGCGCACTCTTGGCAAAAATTATAAATAGCACATTTGATCCAGCATTTTTTAAAGTTGTTGAAGGAGGAATTCCAGAAACTACTGAATTATTAAATCAGAAATTTGATAAAATATTTTTTACAGGAAGCACAACTGTCGGAAAAATAATTTATGAAGCTGCCGCAAAAAACTTAACACCAGTTACTTTAGAACTTGGCGGAAAAAGTCCTGTAATAATCGATAAAAAGTGTAATTTAAAAATTTGTGTAAAAAGATTGGTTTGGGCAAAATTTTTAAATGCAGGACAAACCTGTATTGCTCCAGATTATGTGTGTGTTGATGCCTCAATTAAAACTGAATTTTTAAAACAATTAACACTTGAAATAAAAGCCTCCAATTTTAAAATTGAAAACAGTAATTATGTTCAAATAATTAATGAAAAAAATATGAAACGCCTTATTTCATTAATAGATCCAGAAAAAATATATTTAGGAGGAACATATAATTATGAAGAAAATACCATTGAACCAACCGTTTTAACCGATGTTAGTTTTGATGATAAAATTATGGAAGATGAAATATTTGGCCCTATACTTCCAATTATAACTTATAAAAATATTGATGAAATAATAGCTCAGATAAAACTAAAACCGAAGCCATTGGCGTGTTATATTTTTTCAAACAAGAACGCTTTTATTAAAAAAATAGAAAAAGAGATCTCGTTTGGTTCTGGTGCCATTAACGATGCTATAATGCAAATATCAAATGAAAATCTACCTTTTGGTGGTGTTGGACAAAGCGGTATTGGATCCTATCACGGAGAATATGGATTTAAAACATTTTCTCATTATAAATCCATTTTAAAAAAAAGTACGTTATTCGAACCAAATCTAAAATATTTTCCACTTTCAGATTTAAAACTTAAAATTATTAAGTTTTTAATGCACTTAAAATTATAAACTTAAAATTTAATATCCTTGATTTCTTGGTGTCTAAAACATGTTGTTACGTGGTCGTTTACCATTCCGGTAGCTTGCATATGCGCATACATTACTGTTGAACCTACAAATTTAAACCCACGTTTTTTTAAATCCTTTGAAATAATATCTGAAAGTGCGGTAGTTGCAGGAACTTTATTCATCGATTTATATTCATTCCCTATAGGTTTTCCGTTGGTGAATTTCCATATATAATTTGAAAAAGAACCAAACTCTTTTTGAATTTCCATAAAAGCAACTGCATTTGAAATTGTTGCTTTAATTTTTAATTTATTTCTTATAATTCCCTTATTTTGAAGCAATTCATTAAATTTAGCTTCATTATAGGTTGCTATTTTTTTATAATTAAAACCATCTAAAGCTGCTCTAAAATTTTCTCGTTTTCTAAGAACAGTTATCCAACTTAAACCAGCCTGAAAAGTTTCTAAAATTAGAAATTCAAATAATTTTGCATCATCAAAAACAGGAACACCCCATTCGTTGTCGTGGTATTCAACATAAAGTGGATCGTTTCCACACCAATCACATCGTTGCGTAATCATATATATTTAAAATTTAGTAAACTAAAATAGGTAAAAAACTCAAAAAGAAGTTTCTAAAACCTTGTAAACTTTTAAAACATTTTTTTAATTCTATATAATTTTGTAAATTATAACTATGAAAAATAAAACAAAAAAGAAATATTATTTTCAGAATAAAATGTTAAACCTAAAAGGAAATCTGCTTTTGGCATTTATATTTATTATTATAAGTATAATAGGGTATATAGTTTATACACTAATTTATTAACCTATTATATAAGTTTTACTTCCGTTTAATCATTAACTTTAAATTCAAAAATATCTAAGAAGATTTGATAAATATTCCTTTATTGATTTAGTTACTGAAATATAAAAAAGGATTAAAAAAGTTTGCGCATAATTATTGTAAAATACGACACACTAATTTAGCTTAAAATGCAAAAACCTGATAATCCAAAGATTATCAGGTTAAAATGTTGACCTACAAGGACTCGAACCTTGACTGACGATACCAAAAACCGGAGTGCTACCATTACACCATAGGTCATTTTGCGGGTGCAAATTTAGATTAAAGTTTTTATTTCACAAATAAATTTTACATTTTTTTTCAATAAAAATATTTCCAACTTTAATTTAATACTTTATTAACTATTGAAACAAACGTAAACTTAAATAGTTACGTTTAATTTTATTAAATTCGCCACGTACTAAATTTATTCTATGAATTCATTCAATTTTACAAAATGGAACACCATTCTTGGTTGGGCAACATTTGCAATTGCATTAATTACCTATTCATTAACATTAGAACCAACAGTTAGTTATTGGGATTGCGGGGAATATATTGCAACATCTGTAAAATTGCAAGTTGGGCATCCGCCCGGAGCACCGTTATTTCAAATGTTAGGTGCTTTTTTCGCAATGTTCACTACTGATGTAACTCATATTGCCAAAATGGTAAACTTTATGTCTGCACTTGCTAGTGCTTTTACCATTTTATTTATGTTTTGGACCATTACAATGTTGGCTCAAAAATTAATTTTAAAAACATCCGAAATAACTAAAAGCACGTCCATCGCTATTTTAGGAAGCGCTGTTGTTGGTGCCTTAACTTTTACGTTTTCCGACAGTTTTTGGTTTAGTGCAGTTGAAGGGGAAGTTTATGCAATGTCTTCATTTTTAATGGCATTGTTATTTTGGTTAGGCTTACATTGGGAGGCTGAAATTGGAAAACCAGGTGGAGATAAATGGCTGTTATTAATTAGTTTTGTAGTAGGTTTATCTTTTGGAGTACACATATTATCTTTGCTTGTAATTCCTTCAATAGTATTTCTTTATATCTATAAAAAATATAAAAATTTAAATGCTAAACAATTTATAATTGCAAATGCAGTAGCAATATTGGTATTGCTTTTTGTTTTTAAAATGCTGTTCCCTTACACATTAAAATACTTTAGTGCGTTGGAATTGTTTTTTGTAAATTCCATTGGATTACCTTTTAATTCTGGAAGTATTATTGCCGGAATTATATTAATTGCCGCATTTTATATTGGATTAACCTATACACATAAAAACAATAAAGTTGAAGC
>NZ_JBFLKT010000434.1:0-4013 GCF_040883305.1 Lutibacter sp. | reverse complement strand
GTTTTAAAAGATAATCTACAACATTCAATTCAAAACCTTCTAAGGCATATTCTTTATAAGCAGTAGTAACAATAGTTTTTGGTGGATTGGACATCGTTTTTAAAAAATCTAGCCCTTTTAATTTTGGCATATTAATATCTAAAAACATAAAATCAACAGTATTTTTATTAAGATATTCCATAGCTTCCATGGCATTATAACAATGATGTTTTAACTCAATATGAGGAATCATACTGCAAAACTCTTCTATAATTTCATGCGCTAAAGGTTCGTCATCAACAATTATAAAATTAAGCATGTTTTAAAATTTTTAAAGTTGTTTTATAAGTATTTATAGTTTTATCAATGACAAGAGTATGTTTTTTTGGATACAATAAGGACAATCTTTTTTGTAAATTTTTTAATCCTATACCCGTAGAATTTGACATTTCTTTAGGATCAAAATTATTTTCAATTTCAAAATAAATATATGCTTCATCTTCTTTTAAATGCATATGAATATATGCATTTTCTGTCAATGTTTCTATGCCGTGTTTAAAAGCATTTTCTAATAAAATGATAAATAAAAGTGGAGCTATTTGTAAATTAGTATCTATATCTTTTTCAAATTGAATATCGACTGATTTTTTGTACCTTATTTTATGTAATTCGATATAGTTTTCTAAATACTCAATTTCATCGTGAAGCGTTACCCATTCTTTTTCTCCTTCATAAATGGTATAACGCATCATATCCGATAGCTTTAAGATAACCTCTGGCGCTTTTTCAGATTGCTTTATTGTTAAAGCATATAAATTATTCAACGTATTAAAGAAAAAATGAGGATTAATTTGTAACCTCAGTAAAGACAATTCAGCCTGAGATTTTTCAGATTTCAAATTTTGAATCCACCTCCATTGTTCAAAAATCCAGACGATAATTAAAATAGGAATGGGTATAAAGAAAATAATAAATGGAAAGTCCTCTTTTATTATTAAATAGGGTTCTAAACCTCCTGAAAATAATCTTAAATAAATGAAATATGCAAAAAGAGGGATATAAAAAAAGGCTATAAGCTTCCAATACTTTTTTATAAACTCAGGGAGTAACAAATATGCAAATCCACACCAGAAAGCCATTAAAAGCATTATGGTAATTGGATTGTCTGGCATACTCATTTTAAAATCAATGAATAAGATAACAAAAAACATTAAGAATAAGCATAAAACTTTAATTGTCGCTTTTCTTTTTTTATTGAAAAAATATATTGATAAGGAAATGATAAGCCCCCAAAAAAGAGCAAAAAAAAGGATTTCATTTGTTTTTTGTTCTGAAAGAATAATGAACCCCATATAATCTAATACATAGAATATTGGCAGCACAATGCTAAATCCAATTAGAAACGCTTTGTATTTTTTTAAAAACTGATTCATAGTCCAAAATTACCATTGTTCAATCGTTTTTGCAACATTATTGATATACACTATTATTTTTATCATCAACAAGACTCTTTTATTGATAAACACAATTGAGCTTGTTTTTTTATAGATATAACTTTATAAAAATAACGTATATCATATAAATTTCATGGTGTTTTTCTTCCGTTTTATGTTTGCCTTAAGTTAATCTTAAATCAATAAAAATGAAAAAAATAATAGCAACACTACTAATTACATTCAGCATTTTCTCAATGAATGCTCAAGAGTCAATTCCGCAACAAACAAACATTGATAAGATCTTCTCAAGATGGGATGCTAAAGATGCTCCAGGAGGAACAGTAGGAATTATAAAAGATGGAAAATTAATTTTTGCAAAAGGATATGGAATGGCCAACTTGGATCATAACATTCCAAACGATCCTAAAACTGTTTTTAGTATAGCTTCAACCTCAAAACAATTTACAGCGGCATCTATCATTCTTTTGTCGGAACAAGGTAAGTTATCATTGGAAGATACATTGATGAAATTTTTCCCAAATTTTCCGGATTATGCCAATGAAGTTACAGTTCAACACTTATTAAACCACACGAGCGGAGTAAGAGATTATATTATCTTGGCAAGGCTTTCTGGTTTAACAGTTGATGATTATTATACAAATGAAATTGTAGAAAAATTATTGACAAATCAACAAGAGTTAAACTTTACTCCTGGCGATGAATATTTGTATAGTAATTCAGGATATTGGCTACTTGGCCAAATAGTTGAAAAAGTAAGCGGTTTAACATTGGCTGAATTTGCAAAGAAAAATATTTTTGATCCTTTAGAAATGAATGATACCCATTTTAATGATAATCAGAATCAAATTGTTAAAAACAGAGCAACTGGATATAGACCTGATAGAAAAGGTGGATATTATATATACAATACAAAACTAAATATGATTGGTGATGGAGGTGTAATTACTAATGTAAGTGATCTTGAAAAATGGGATGCTACATTCTATAATTCGAATTTGTTCAATCAAGGTTTTTGGGATAAAATGACAGAAAATGGAATCTTGAATGATGGAAGTAAGATTCAATACGCAAAAGGCTTAAATATAAATACTTACAAAGGACTTAAAACGATTACTCATAGTGGTGCGTTTGTTGGATATAGAACTGAATTTATACGATTTCCTGAAGCACAATTTTCAGTAATTATATTAGCGAATAGAACAGATACTAATCCAACAAGAATGGCCTACAAGATTGCTGATCTTTTTCTTGAAGATCAATACAAGAAAGAAAAAAGAACTCAAACAAAAAAAACTTCTCCCGAAATAAAGGATTTTAAATCAATTACATTAACAGAAAAAGAACTGAATGCTTTTGAAGGATCTTATTGGGATGGTAAGAATAAAATGAGTCGTAAGCTTGAAGTCCGAAATGATACTCTAAATTATGTAAGAAATGATGGAAGTGCTACTATGATGGTACCAATTTCCAAAAACAAGTTTAAAATGATTGGCCCTCGCATTTCCGTTATTTGTGAAATGAGTTCCAATGGAAACACCAAAGAATTTACACTAAACCTGCCCAATGCAGCGCCATTAACTTATGTTGCCTATAAACCAATAACTGAATATAGCGAAACTGACTTAGAAAGTTATTCTGGTGATTACTATAGCAAAGAATTGGATGCTGTGTACACGCTTAAAACTAAAAAAGATCGCATTCTTCTTTTTGTGAAAGGGAATCCAATTGGAGAAGTGAAACCAATAATGAAAGATGTAATTAGTATTAGATCTAGACAAACATTTGAGTTTAATAAAGAGAGAACAGCATTTAGATTATCAATGTTAGGCAGAGTTAAGAATATAAAGTTTGTTAAAAAATACTCGCGATTATAATTTAAAATTTAATTTATCTATGCATTCAAAAGTTCCTTTTAAAAGGAACTTTTGTTTTTTATAAAGCTTTGATTATTTAATAGGTTTTGAGGTAAAACAAGAGAAACACAGTTGAACAGCATCGTTTTTAACACAAACACTAGACTTTTTTAGTTCAACACAAGTAGAATTAAATAAGAGGTTTTCTAAGTTGAAAAAGACCAAGTTTATCATCTTTAATTTAAAGAAAATTTAAAAGCCTTCATATTTGTAGTGTACTTTAAAATCCAACATAAATGAATACATTAAAAATAAATAATTTAACAAAAACATATCCAAACGGTGTTAAGGCATTAAACGGAATTAACTTAGAAATCACAAACGGAATGTTTGGCCTGTTAGGTGCAAATGGCGCAGGAAAATCTTCATTAATGAGAACTATAGCATCTTTGCAAGAGCCTACTTCTGGGAGTATAGAATTTAATAGTGTTGATATCGTAAAACAACCCAATGAAGTTAGAAAAAGTTTAGGTTATTTACCCCAAGAATTTGGAGTGTACCCAAAAATATCTGCTGAGAAATTGTTAGACCATTTAGCTATTTTAAAAGGGGTTTTAAATACAAAAGATCGTAAAGAACAAGTTTATGCATTATTACAGCAAGTAAATTTATATCAACACAAAAAAAAATCTGTCTACACTTTTTCTGGAGGAATGCGTCAACG
>NZ_JBFLKT010000433.1:0-5876 GCF_040883305.1 Lutibacter sp. | reverse complement strand
AATGCCAATCAAAACAGCCATAAAAAGCAGGATGTAATTCTGAAGGTTCTTTTAAATAAGTAGCATCTCCTAAAACTTGACCCAATTTGTTCGGATATTCCTGATCGATACATTCAAAAGCAAAATGATATAAATAATTGGCGCTTTTGGCATTTAAAACAGGTTTTGAATACACGATTTCATTTTGTGTATTAATTGCGGTTTTTTCTTGTGGTATCTTCTTACAACTAAAAATAAAAATTGTTATGAATACTAATATCGATATTTTTTTCATTGTTAAAATTTTATGTTTGTTTTTATAACTGTGGCATCATTTAAAACAAATGGCATTGGCAGCATAGATTTAGATCGAGGTTGGGTTTTAAAAAGTGGATTTGTAAATAAATCGAATTTCGATTCTAAAATATCAATATCAAACTTTTGGTTTATAGCAACAACAAATTCAAAATCAATAATTTCATTTTCATCAGTTCTATAATAACTTAAAATCGATCCTGATTTAATTGAAAGGACATTGTTTTTAATTGCCTCTTTTTTTAATGCAACATCATTCACATTAAACTCTTTAAATTCAATTGGAGATGTGGTTAACAATTCAATTTTATTCGCATTCCTATTTGAATAAATACTTAAACAAATTCTTCTGTTTGAATTTATAATTGTGTCCGAGACTATGGTTATGGTTGGCTTTTCAAGTGGTACTATTTCGGTTTGCTTATGTAACTTAATCTTTGTTTTGTACTTACTTGCAATTGTGTTAGCATCGTAACTTCCTTTTGTAGGGTTTTCACCTAAAAATTGGGTTGTAAAATCATCTGTTGTTGTATTATAACTTGCCCAATATGCTTTATTTACAGTAGCATCTACGACATATATTATACTATTTGGTTGTTTTCTATCTTCGGAAAATCCTGAATTTACAGTTGCCGAAATCAATGCCATACCTCCTATCAGAAAAAATAAATAAGGTATTTTCCGTTGGTTTTTATAGTACTGAAAAACAGGAATAAGCAAACCAAATAATAACACTGTAAAAATTGTGCTAATAATTAACATTTTTAAACCTAAACCAACAGGAAACAATTTTATTAAAGGTGAAAAAATAATTAGAATCGGAATTACTGCAATTGAAAATAATACAACCCTGTTTTCAGGCTTGTTAAAAACTAAAATACTTAATATTAAAAGTAAAATTATCACTGGAATTATAAAAAAAGCGGCTCCTGGTAAATAAAAGGCAATGCCAACATTTAGTAGTATCCAAATAAATAATGGTGCTATTACCAAATCTTGTGCAGTCCGTTTTTTGAAAAACCCTTTATAAAACCAAAAACAGATTGCCAAAGTTAGAGCGACAAAAGCTGCTATATAATAATATCCGTTATAGGTAAATCCGTGTAAAATATCTTTATAATTTGGATGAATTTTTAGTAAAATCTTCAAACAATAAATAGCCAGAAAGCTAGAAATTAAAAGCGACAATATAAATGGAATAAACCCTTTTAAAAATCCTACAATAGTTAGTCTTTTGTTAGAGAACCCAACAATTAATAAAACTAAAAATAACAACCCACAAATTAACACCATAGGTAATACCCAAGAAAATGGGTAAAACACCATTCCAAAAAAAGGGAAATTAAAATATACAAAATCCTCATCAGCCTTCAAAATGGATAAATCGGCATTTGAAAAATAATTCAACGTCGCTTTTAAGTATGATGCTTGATGCTGAAACGTATTTAAATCCATACGCTCAAAAGCATCTTGCGCAGTATGGTAATCGAAATGATCTCCAATAAATGCAAAATTAAAACCATCAATATCTCCATCTTCCCTAAAAACAGTTAAATCCGTATCGTTGGGCAACATTTTATAAACACTATACATTAAGGAGTTTGCAGCTGGAAAGGGTGTATTTGCATTATGAAATGCTTCGATTAAATTTTTATTCCCGCCATTGGTTTCCATTAACATATAACTTGGACCACCACTTCCTCTTGCTTCAAAATTTAAAACAAGCCCAACATCTTTTGCCCAAGGGTGATTATTTACAAAAGCATTTGCGCCTAGCAATCCTAATTCTTCAGCATCGGAAATACAAATAATTATATCATTCTTAGGAATTTTATTTTCAGCTAAAAAAGCACGAATTCCTTCCAGAACAACTACAACTCCGCTTCCTGCATCACTTGCACCTAATGAAGAATGTGGATTGGAATCGTAATGCGAAAGTAACAACAGGGCTTTTCCATTTTCAGAACCTTTAATTCTTGTTAAAATATTTTTAGTATTTGTAGCTGCTCTCCATTTCTTATTTACGGCAACCTGTTCTTGGATTTCAACAGTTAGTCCAAGTTTTTCAAATTCATTAACTAGGTAGTTTCTAACAACGATATGTTCAGCGGATCCAGTATAATGGGGTTTTTCTGAAATTTTCTTTAAATGAGTTAACGCATTTTTATTAGAAAACGCTGTTTCACTTAATACTGTTTGCTTATTAAATGTGGGCATTAAGGAACTAAAACTAAAGTAAACTGCACATACAATTACTAAAATTGAAATTACTTGAGAGTACCTTTTTGAAATCATTTTTACAAAATTGAATTCCCTAAAATTAATTTATTTTTTAGTCTAATTAAAATAAATTGTTAACGTTTCATTAAATGTTTTAAAAAAGAAATAAATAATACACTAATAATTATCTTTGAAAAATATTATTTTTTATAATCCTGAATATGAATAGAAGAAACTTTTTTAAAAACGGATCTCTTTTTGCACTTGGTACATCACTATTAAATCCTTTTGATTTAAGTGCAACAACTTTAGACAATGATTTCATAAATAAAAATAGAAAAGCTAAAAATATAATTGTATTAGTAAGTGATGGTATGAGTACTGGTACTTTAAACATGGCAGATTTATACCTTTCAAGAAAAACTGGAAAAGGGAGTAATTGGCTTCAATTATATAAAGACAATAGAGTAAATAGAGCATTAATGGATATGGCTTCTGCAAATTCTATTGTTACAGATTCTGCTGCTGCAAGTTCCTCTTGGGGAAGTGGTTTTAGGATAAAAAATGGAGGTATAAATATTGGAACCAAAGGTGAAGCATACCTCCCAATTTGGCAAAAATTTAAAAAAGCGGGTAAAATGGCAGGTTGCGTAACTACCGTACCCATAACGCATGCAACTCCTGCAGGGTTTTGTGTAAACAGTAAAAGTAGAAACGACCAAGAAGGTATTGCCGAAAAGTATTTAACCCAAAAATTTGATGTTATGATGGGGGGAGGAGAAAAATATTTCTCTGCCGATTACAGAAAAGATAAGGTAGATATATATCAAAAATTTGAAGCTGGAGGTTATCAAGTTGTTAAAACTAGAAACGAAATGTTGAAAGCAACTAATGAAAAACCAATTTTAGGTGTTTTTTATAATGATGGATTGCCTTATACTGTAGATAGAAACAGTAGTAAGGAACTCTCTGAAAAAATTCCAACATTGGGAGAAATGACACAAAAAGCAATTGACCGTATGAAAAATCATAAAGAAGGATTTGTGTTGCAAGTAGAAGCAGGAAAAGTAGATTGGGCTGCCCATGGTAATGATATTGCAGGTTTGCTATACGATCAAGTTGCCCATGACGAAGCCGTGAAAGTAGCTATAGATTTCGCTGAAAAAGATGAAAACACCTTGGTTATAATTACTTCAGATCACGGAAACGCAAACCCTGGTGTTATTTATGGAAAAAAAGCGAACAAACAATTTGATAGCATACAACAGTACAAGCATACCAACGATTGGATTTTAAATGGTTTTGGAAAAGAAACTTCAATTTCTCAAATTAAAGAAAGAATCGAATATGCTAATAGTTTTGCAGTAACAGATGATGAAGCTAAATTACTTTTAGGGTATTATACTTCTATTAAAGCTGAAGATGGCTTATATAATTATAAACATTTACCATTTAATGAATTAGCCAAAATTCAAAAAAACCACAACGCTGTTGGGTGGATAAGCATGCAGCATTCTGCCGATTATGTTGAACTGGCTATGTTTGGTCCTGGAAGTGAATTATTAACTTCTTTTATAAAAAATACCGACTTACATTATTTAATGTTAGAAGCTGCTGAAGTTGAAAATAACTTTTAAATGCTATATCATATCGTTTTGCTATATTTTAAATATCAAATAGAACGTCATCCTATGTTTGTAAAATGAAGTAATCTGTGTTTTTAGAATTCCAATTCATGAGATTGCTTCAACTTTTTCAAAGTTTCGCAATAACGAAATACATTATTATTATTATTATTTGAAGTTTTTCTACTTAGTAAAACAATCACTCTTTCTTAATTAAAAGATAATAATCGTTATCTAAAGCAAGATATCCTTGATTGTATATATAATAATAGGTATTCCCTGTTTTAGTAGTGTATATTGAAGTGAAATAGTTAAAATCAAAGTTTCCATCTAATAATTTGGTTCTAGTAACTTTAGTTTTTCCAGAAGTATTTAACTCGCAAAGCAATCTATGATTTTTTCTAAGTCTGTTATTAATATTTCTAATTAGGTTTTTACTATCCTTATTAACTTTGTTATTGTAAGTATTTCTACAATAATCTGAACAGAACTTTTTATCTATTCTTCCTTTTAGTGGCTCATCGCATTCTAAACAATTTTTTTTCATCTCATTTAATTTTTATAATCTCCAGTCTTAGACCTACAACTTCTCACTTCTCAACTCTCACTTCTCACTTTTCACGTTCCAATCTCAAATATAGTAAAAAATATCCGTTTACAAACGACTACAAACATTTACATACGAAAGTAACTACATAACAACCGAATAAAACTTGCAAGTTGTTAAATATTTGCACCGTTGAATTGACCGAATGATATTCAACTTATAAAAACTTATCTTATGAATACGTTAAGAAACAAAGTACAGTTAATTGGAAATTTAGGAAACAAGCCAGAAATTATTACATTAGAATCTGGAAAAAAATTAGCAAAGTTCTCAATTGCAACAAATGAAAATTACAAAAACGCACAAGGAGAAAAAGTTACAAATACCGAATGGCATAATTTAGTAGCTTGGGGTAAAACAGCAGAAATAGCAGAAAACTATTTAGAAAAAGGAAAAGAGATCGCTATTGAAGGAAAACTAACAACAAGAAGTTATGACGACAAAGACGGCAATAAACGCTATATTACAGAAGTAGTGGTAAGTGAGTTATTGCTTTTAGGTGCAAAGTAAGATCAAATAGTAACATTACCTTATTTTAAATTGTAACTACAAAATTATCAACCTGTATCAAACAAATTACCAAATTGTTTCGTAACAGGTTTTTTTAGTGAAAACTGTTTAATATCTAACACTTTAAAAAGTACTCCTAAATTACATTACTTTGACAATGCCATTAAAAGAATACATTTTCAAAGAATAACTTAATTTATAACACCCCACGAAACATTTTCCACCGTTAATAATTATACATACATATAGAAATTTGCAAAAAAAAAGACAAAAAAGTGATATTTTATCACTTCTAACATTATAATTAGCCTTTTAATCACAAAAAATTCTTTTAAAAGATGATAATTAATGAATTTTGATGCGTTACAATTTGTATAAATTTAATTCTTAAGCAAAAAACTACTTCACACACTTATTTTAAACCATTGTCTTCTAGCTTTTTAAAGCTAATTATTACAAATAAGCTCCATATAGGCTAAAAATTTGATAGTTTTTACAAATCAATTATTGCATAATAAAAAATTTTATGTAGTTTTGTTAACTAATTGTAATAACACAAGTTTATTAACCTATTTAAATTTTAAAGAATATTAATTAAAAAGTTACAAAATGAAAAATTT
>NZ_JBFLKT010000068.1:0-10650 GCF_040883305.1 Lutibacter sp. | reverse complement strand
TCAAAATGAGTATCTAACCTTCTTCTTCCAATTTTATCGCCTCCAGGTCTTGGAATGTATCCCTTTCCAAAACGGGCTAATAACGGACCAACAATCATAATAGAACCTCTTAAAGAACTTCCGTCTTGTTTGAACTTTTCAGATTCTAAATATTCAAGCGTTAATTCATCCGCTTGAAAAGTATAAGTATCACTTTCAATTTTTTCAATTTTAACACCTAACTCTCCAAGAATATAAATTAACTTATTAACATCTCTAATATCTGGAATATTACTTATTGTAACTTTTTCTTCAGTTAATAAAACTGCACAAATTACTTGTAAAGCCTCATTTTTAGCGCCTTGTGGAGTTATCTCTCCACTTAATTTATGACCTCCTTCAATTACAAATGTTGCCATTATTTTACTGGTTTATTTATATTTATGTGTTTTTTTTCTTGAATCTTGTTGCCTTCCTTTAGTTGCTGTTTTTCTTTTCCGCATTAAGTCTTTTACTTCAGACAAGGTTTCTGTACTTTCGGTAAGGTCTATTTTATTATGGGACAATTCCTTCAAATGTTTAAATATTACTTTATCCTCAACGGTATCTTTATTCCAGTTTAAGTAACATTTTTTCATGTGATTGGCAATTGCATAGTACAATGCATTTCGTTCTTCACTTTCTTCCCATGTTAGAGCAACATCAATCATAGTTTGGATATTATTTCCATAAAACCTGTATTTAGATGCAGATTTAGGATATGCCAAAGGTTCTGGTTTTGCTTGTAGCTCTTCTTTTAAAGGTTTATCGTAAGGAGATTCTACGTCCAATTTAAAATCAGACATAATAAATAACTGATCCCAAAGTTTATGTTTAAAATCTGGCACATCTCGTAAATGAGGTTGTAAATTCCCCATTACATCAACAATAGCTTTTGCCATTTTATTGCGTTCTTCAACATCTTCCAGCGCAACACAATTATCTACTAATTTTTGAATATGTCTTCCATATTCAGGTATTATTAAATGAGGTCGCTCCCCATTGTATTCTAAATCAAATTCCATCTATCTTTTCTCTTTTTATTTTATGCAAATTACGCTATTAATATTTGTTTTACAAGGTTATTCTAGCTTATAATTGTAAGCTTAGCAAATTGTAGAAGTAACTTTTTTACACCAACCGAGGAAAATCTAATTTCAGCTTTTTGGTTTGCACCATTACCTTCTAAACTCAATACTTCACCCTTACCAAACTTTGAATGATTTACAACGTTACCAACAACAATATTATTGTCGAATAAATTAGCTTTCGTACTTGTAGAATTGGTGACTTTTTTTAAATTTTTTGGTGGCTGAAACTCTATTTTAGGGGCTGTATTATTTTTAACAGGAGTGCGCTGAATTGGTTTTTTAAATCTTATTTTATTTTGAGGAACACTTCCAAAAATATCTTCATTAATAAATTTAGTTTGAGTGTGTTTAGGTTCTTTAACTGTTAAATACTCTAAATATTTCTCGTCTATTTCTTCTAAAAATCGACTTGGCTCACAATCTACCAATTTACCCCAACGATAGCGCGTTTGAGCATACGTTAAATAGGCCTGTTTTTCAGCTCTTGTAAGTGCTACATAGAACAATCTTCTTTCTTCTTCAAGCTCACTTCGTGTATTCATGCTCATTGCAGAAGGAAACAGATTTTCTTCTAAACCAACTATATAAACATACGGAAATTCCAATCCTTTTGCTAAATGAATTGTCATTAATGAAACTCTTGGAGTATCGTCTTTTTTATCGTTATCAAAATCGGTAGCTAGTGCAACATCTTCTAAAAAAAAGGCTAAAGAATCGTCTTCATCTTTTTCTTTTTGAACTTCAATAAAATCTTTAATACCATTTAATAATTCCTGCACATTTTCAATTCTACTAACTCCTTCTGGAGTGCCATCTTTTTCTAAATCGCGAATTAAACGGGTTTGTTTTACAACAAATTCTGCAACTTCAAAAGCATTTTTAGATTGTGCTTCAATTTGAAAATGTTGAATCATTGTAATAAAACCATCAAGTTTATTTTTAGTTCCTGAATTTAATTTTAAATCGTACTTATTCAAGTTTTTAAGCAACTCGAAAATTGATATTTTATAATGATTTGCGGCAACTGAAAGTTTATCAATAGTACTCGCTCCAATACCTCGCATTGGATAATTTATAACTCTTTTAAGCGCTTCTTCATCATTTGGGTTTATTAATAAACGTAAATAACCAAGTGTGTCTTTTATTTCTTTTCGCTGGTAAAAAGACAATCCGCCATAAATTCTATGTTTAATATCTTTTTTTCTAAGCGCATCTTCCAATGCTCTAGATTGTGCGTTTGTTCTATATAAAATTGCAAAATCAGAGTTTTTCAATTGCAAATTCATCATATTATCAAAAATAGAATCTGCTATAAACCTGCCTTCTTCACCCTCGGTATAAGTCCGCATTACTTTTACTTTTGGGCCTTCGCTATTTTCAGTCCAAACTTCTTTTTCTAACTTGGTTTTATTTTTTTCAATTACAGAATTTGCCGCCTGAACTATATTATTTGAAGAACGGTAATTTTGTTCTAATTTAAAAATTTGAACTTTATCGTAATCGCGTTGAAAGTTTAAAATATTCTGAATATTTGCACCTCTAAATGCATAAATACTTTGAGAATCGTCTCCAACAACACAAATATTTTGAAATCGATCTGCCAATGCTCTAACAATTAAATATTGTGAATGGTTTGTATCTTGATACTCATCAACCAAAATATATTTAAACCTATCTTGGTATTTAGCCAAAATTGCAGGAAAACGTGTTAATAACTCGTTAGTTCTCAACAATAAATCGTCAAAGTCCATTGCTCCAGCTTTAAAACAACGTTCAACATATTGATGGTAAATTTCACCCATTTTAGGACGCTGTGCCATTTTATCGGCTTCAATTAACTCTGGGTCGTTATAATATGCTTTTACAGTAATTAAACTATTTTTAAAGGATGAAATTCTGCTTAAAACCTGTTTTGGTTTGTATTTATCTTTGTCTAATTGTAGTTCTTTAATTATAGAAGAAAGCAATCTTACCGCATCTTGCGTGTCGTAAATTGTAAAATTTGAAGGATAACCTAAATGTGCTCCTTCAGAACGTAAAATACGTGCAAAAACTGAGTGAAATGTTCCCATCCACAGGTTTTTAGCTTCTGAAGTACCAACAACATCTGCAATCCTGTTTTTCATTTCTCGTGCAGCTTTATTGGTAAAAGTCAACGATAAAATATTAAACGAATCAACACCTTGATTCATTAAATGTGCTATTCTATAAGTTAACACTCGTGTTTTACCAGAACCAGCACCAGCAATAATTATCATGGGTCCTTCTTTATGAACAACAGCCGCTTTTTGAGATTCGTTAAGATTTTCTAAGTAATTTATCACAGGAATTCTTTAAAATTCAAAAGTACTATTACAAATTAAGTTAAACAATAAAAGTTATTGACAAATAATTATTTATTCGAAATTACAGGTTTTACAAACTGACCAATAAAAATTTGAATAATACCAATAACAATAAAAAAACTAAAAATTAGTAAAATAATTGTGTAGTTAGTTATTGGTTTTTGTTTCAATAAGAGTAAAAATCCTTGAAGAAATAGCAATAATTCTGTAAAAAAAATTCCTGTTAGAAAAAATCCGATTCCAACTTTTGAAATAATTGAGTTTATAGAAATATCTTTCAACTGTTTTAAAATTAAAAGCAACAAAACACTCATAAAAGCCAAGGTAAAAAGATGCAAATACCCAATGATAAAATATGGTTTTAAAGCCAATGACTTTTCAACAAAATATGGAAATGAAGAGGCTAATTGCGCTAAAATTTTTAATGAATATGCAACCATTGCAAATTTTAATAATATTTTCGAAGTATAACCCCACCTTATTTGAACTAAAATTTGTTTTAATATTTTAAAAAGAAATACTAATGAAATAAACTGTAAAACCGAAGCTAAAAAACCGATTATATTAAAAGTTATAGATTTTGTGCTCCATAAAACAGATAATATATATGCCGGAATACAGGCTATATTTAGAAAAATAAAAAAGTACTTTTTTAATGAAGTTGAGATGGTAATTAGATGATTCTCAAGAATTTTAAATAACATACCAAACAACGTAAAAACAAAGAAACCATTGTATAAAAAATGTAAGTAAAAATAAACTGAATTATAATACAAATTTGTTTTGCCTTGTGTTATAATTACAAATGCTAAAAACCAAGTTGCTAAACTTGAAATTAAGTAATAATAAATTCCATATTTAATCAACTTAATTGAAATACTTTCACCTGTTAAATCCTTTAATATTCTAAAAGATAGCACATAAGTCGTAATTCCAAATACTGAAAGCAATACTATAGAAAACACCTTGTAACCACTTAATAAAAAGCTAAATAGCATTAAAATAATTGTTGTTATAACAATAGCTAATGTAACTTTATAAACAGGTAAGTTTGTTTTCTCTTTACATATAAATAATTCAAAAACTCCATAAATTACAGCTAAATATCCCCAACCTAAAAAAGCTACATGAGAATGACCCTGTAACAGATTTTTATAAGAAATTAATGCGGATGGAAAAGCAAAATTCCAGCGTAACACCAAGCCATAAAATGCTGAAAATATGAATAACAGTATTGAAATTAATATAAGTGTTCTGTTGTTTCTAAATAGCATTAATTAATAATTTTATAATACAAATAAACATTAAAATTTAGAACAAAAAAAGTGACGTAAATTAAAGTCTAGAATTATTATTTTTTCAAAATTATTAAAGAGCTATTCAAATTAACAAAATGCCTAGAATTAAAACTAATTTTAATCCAATACATCAGCTCTAAATTCATTCATACTTTCATTATCCATATTTTTAGCATATTCGAATCCTGCTTTCCACCATTTTGTCATTAATTTTTTATCAAAAATCAAAGAATTGGTTGTTAAAACTGTTGGTGTGTAATATAAATTAAGTTTTACATCGTTATGTTTTGCAGATAATTTTCCAATTGTAATATTATGTCTTTCAACATGCTCTAACATAAAATCAAATACACTAAATAACAAAGAGAACGCATTTTTAGATTGCATTCTATTAATTTGAGTGACTTCAGTTTCTAAAATTATTGCATCAATTTCTGTAGCTCCTCGTAAAATTGCTTGTTTAATAGGAACCAAACAACCGAAACCACCATCTGCATATTGACAGCCATTTTTAACCAACAAACTCATAAAAGGTACATAATTACACGAAGCCCAAATCCAATCGCAAAAATCGTTATAACTACAATCTCTAATAGATTTATATTCTACTTTATTTAAAGATAAATTTGAAACAGTAACAATGGCATCCACTTCACTTTCAAGTATTTGATTGTAAATTTCTTCTGTGATTTCTTTTTTTATAAGCTTTCGTAAATTTTTACTTTCTCCAAAAGTTTTTCTGCCGTTAATAAAATTCCACAAGGTATTCAAATGGTTAATTGTAATTACCTTTTCACCATGCTGTTTTTTAATTACAAATGGATTATTACTAAATATAGAATGTTGATTTACAGAAGTATATATTCTTTTTAAAGCATCAACATCACCAAGTGCCAGATGAGAAACCATTAAACTTCCTGTTGAAGACCCCACAAATAAATCGTACTTATTTTGTTTATTATTCAGTAAATATTGAGCAACTCCCCCTCCAAACGCACCTTTACTACCACCGCCTGAAATTACCAACGCTTTCTTCATTAAAATACCAATGTTTTAATTAATTTAGTCGCATAAAAATATTAAAAATGAAAAGAACAGCATTACTAATTACAATCTTATTTTTTTTAATTTCTTGTAATGAAGTCTATAAACCGCGTGAAAACATAACAATTTCTATAGAAAAATTTAAATTAGACAGTACAAGTATCCGTGCTATTGAAATTGTAAACGACTCTTCAATTGTTTATGCAGGGTCCAAAGGCGATTTAGGAATTTTAACAAGCTCAGGTAAATTTATTGGAACAAAGAATATAATTACAGATACCATTATTCCGCATTTTAGAGCCTTAGCGTACACAAAAAATGCTGTATTTGCTTTAAATATTTGCAATCCTGCGCTGCTTTATAAATATCAAAATAGTACTATTGAAATTGTTTATAAAGAAGAAAATGAAAAAGTTTTTTATGATTCAATGAAATTTTTTGATGCATTAAACGGTATTGCAATGGGAGATCCAACCGACACTTGTTTATCTATATTAATTACGCGAGATGGAGGAAATACATGGGGAAAAATAAAATGTGAAGATTTACCAATAATTGAAGAAGGAGAAGCTGCCTTTGCTGCAAGTAACACAAATATTGCAATTGTTGGTGAAAATGCTTGGATTGTAACAGGCGGAAAAAAAGCAAGGGTTTTTCATACTTCAGATATGGGATTAACGTGGAATGTTTATAACACACCCATTATCCAAGGAAAAAGTACGACTGGTATTTACACAGTCGATTTTTATAACGAAAAACAAGGAATTATTTGTGGAGGCGATTATTTAGATAAATTTGGAAACTCAGCAAACAAAGCAATTACTAAAGATGGTGGTAAAACTTGGAAAATTGTTACAGAAAACGCCTCACCAAAATATGTTAGTTGCGTGCAATACGTACCAGAAACAGAAGGAAAAGAAATATTTGCTGTTTCTACTAATGGCATATTTTATTCAAAAAATTATGGTGAAAATTGGGAAAAAGTAAGTCATGAAGGTTTTTATTCCATCCGGTTATTTGATAAAAATACGGCTTGGTTATCTGGAAATAATATTATTGCCAAAATGAATATAAATTAATTTTAATAATGAAAAATAGTATCGTCTTTATATTTGTGATATTTCTAGTTTTTGGTTGCAAAAAACAATCAGAATTAAGTAAAACGTTCAATTGCAACACCTCTAAATTAAGTAATCTTGAAACTTATTCCGACTTTAAGAAAAACTTTAAAATACAAATTCCAACTAATTGGAAAAAAGAATTATACTATAATGAATTTCAATCTGAAATATTTACTGCAGACACCACAAAACAATTATCGGAAACCTATATCTTAGATACTGCTTTTAATTTTGGAAACTTAGAATTTAATGAAGAATTTTATAAAAAAACAGATTCAATTTTAGCAATTTCAAACCTTCAAAAAGTAAAAGCTGGATCGCTTCAATTTAAATCAAAACCAGCATATTGGTATCTTGTAACAGGAACTAAAAAAGGATTTAAATACAATCAATTCAATCTTATGGTTAAACTTTCAAAAGAAACTTATTTTACGGCGTATTCAGAAATATATGGAACTGATAAAATTGATGAACGGATTTGCGAATCCATTTCTATACTCGATAATATTGAATTTTTACAATAAATTTAGATAATTAGATTGCAAATCCTCAACTGAATACTTACTTTTGATAAAAAATTAAATAAAATGCAAAAAATAATAGATAGATTCGTTAAATATGTTAAAATAGACACACAATCTGACGAAAACAATCCAGCCTTTCCAAGTACTGAAAAACAATGGAATTTAGCAAAAGTTTTAGTCGAAGAACTTAATGAAATTGGTATGCAAGACGTTACTTTAGACGACAATTGCTATGTAATGGCGACCTTACCTTCAAATGTGGATTTTAAAGTACCAACCATTGGTTTTGTTGCTCATATTGATACAAGTCCAGATTATTCGGGTACAAATGTAAATCCTCAATTTCATCCAAATTACGATGGAAAAGATATAATTCTTAATTCAGAACAAAACATTGTGCTTTCGCCAAGCTATTTTGATGATTTATTACTTTATATAGGTCAGACAATAATTACAACAGATGGTACTACCCTTTTAGGCGCTGATGATAAAGCAGGTGTTACTGAAATAGTTTCTGCAATGGAATATTTAATAAATAATCCACAAATTAAACATGGAAAAATTAGAATTTGCTTTACTCCAGATGAAGAAGTTGGTAAAGGTGCTCATATGTTTGATGTTGAAAATTTTGGTGCAGAATGGGCTTATACAATGGATGGAAGTCAGGTTGGAGAGCTTGAATATGAGAACTTTAACGCTGCCGGTGCTAAAGTAACTATCAATGGAAAAATTGTACATCCTGGATATGCTAAAGGTAAAATGATAAATTCTATGCTAATTGCAAATGAATTTATGGCAGCATTACCAAAAAATGAAATTCCACAAGAAACTGAAGGTTACGAAGGTTTTTATCATTTACACGGAATGTCTGGTGAAGTTGAAAAATCTACGTTGGATTATATTATAAGAGATCACGATTTTAAATTGTTTGAAGAACGTAAAGTTACTTTTCAGAAAGTAGCAGATGCTTTAAATAAAAAATTAGGCAGCGATTTAGTGCAAGTTGAAATAAAAGACCAATATTTTAATATGCGTGAAAAAATTGAACCTGTAATGCATATTGTAGATATTGCTGAGGAAGCCATGAAACAATTAAATATTACACCACTTATTAAAGCAATACGAGGTGGAACAGACGGTTCTCAATTATCTTACAAAGGTTTACCATGTCCAAATATTTTTGCTGGCGGACATAATTTCCACGGAAGATATGAGTATATAGCTGCAGAATCTTTGCAATTAGCAACAGATGTTATTGTGAAAATTGCTGAAATTACAGCTGAAAGAGTAAAATAAATAAATCTTACTCATTTTAATTATATAAACCCTAATAGTTTTTATTACTATTAGGGTTTTCTATTATTTACAATTACCAATTCACAAGATTGTTTAAAACTCATTTAATAACTGTTTAAATTCTATAAAAAGTAACAAAGAGAATTCTAATAATTTGGTTAAATTTGCACTTTCTAACTAAATTCTAATAAATCCTACATATGATTCATTTCTTTGGAAACCAAAACAGTAAAATTTATGCTGTGCAAACGTTAAAAGAACTTTCGCAAGAAACTAATCAAAAATTAAACTGGCTTTTTGGCAATCAGCCAAGGCTTGAAGAAGCATCAATCGATGCTTTTTTTATTGGTCCTCGTGCTGCAATGATTACTCCTTGGAGTACAAATGCAGTTGAAATCACTCAAAATATGGGGATTGAAGGAATTATTAGAATTGAAGAATTTACAGCTTCAAATGAAAAAGAAAAATTTGACCCAATGATTTTTCAGAAGTTTGAAGCATTAAACCAGAAAATATTTACTATAAATAGTATCCCAGAACCTGTTTTAGATATTGAAGATATTGCTGCATACAACCAACAAGAAGGTTTATCATTAAACGATGAAGAAGTTGAATACCTAAATAATTTAAGCAAAAAAATTGGAAGAAAACTAACCGATTCAGAAGTATTTGGTTTTTCACAAGTAAATTCTGAGCATTGTCGTCATAAAATTTTTAATGGAACTTTTGTGATTGATGGTGAAGAAATGCCAAGTTCATTATTTAAATTAATTAAAGAAACTTCAAAACAACATCCTGGGGGAATTGTTTCTGCATATAAAGACAATGTTGCTTTTGTAAAAGGGCCAACTGTTGAGCAATTTGCTCCAAAATCGGCTGATAAGCCTGATTTTTATGAAAAAAAGGATTACAATTCGGTAATTTCATTAAAGGCCGAAACTCATAATTTCCCAACTACTGTTGAGCCTTTTAACGGAGCCGCAACTGGATCTGGAGGCGAAATCAGAGATCGTTTAGCTGGTGGAAAAGGCTCTTTACCATTGGCAGGTACGGCAGTTTATATGACTTCTTATTCTCGTTTAAATGATGAACGCCCTTGGGAAAAAGGAATGCAAGAACGCCAATGGTTATACCAAACTCCTATAGAAATTTTAATAAAAGCATCAAACGGAGCTTCAGATTTCGGAAATAAATTCGGTCAACCTTTAATTTCTGGTTCAGTATTGACTTTTGAACATGACGAACAAAAAGACATTTCGACTCCGCTTAACGTGACAAATAGAAAATTAGGATTCGATAAAGTAATTATGCAAGCTGGTGGTGTTGGTTATGGAAAAGCTGAACAAGCTATAAAAGACACACCAAAAGAACACGATAAAATTGTAATTCTAGGAGGTGAAAACTACAGAATAGGTATGGGTGGCGCTGCAGTTTCATCTGCCGACACTGGAGAATTTGCAAGTGGTATTGAATTAAATGCTGTGCAACGTTCAAACCCTGAAATGCAAAAGAGAGCTGCAAATGCCATTCGTGGGATGGTAGAAAGTGATGTGAATCCAATTGTTTCTATTCACGATCACGGTGCTGGTGGTCATTTAAATTGTCTATCTGAGCTAGTTGAAGATACTGGTGGTTTAATTGATTTAGATAAATTACCTGTAGGAGATCCTACCCTTTCGGCAAAAGAAATTATTGGAAACGAATCTCAAGAACGTATGGGGTTGGTTATTGGAGAAAAAGATGCTGAAACCCTAAAACGTATTGCCGAAAGAGAACGTTCTCCTTATTATGAAGTGGGTGAAGTTACAAACAATAACCGTTTTACTTTTCAATCTAAAACTACTGGTGAAAAACCAATGGATTTAGAGTTGAATGATATGTTTGGTAGTTCTCCAAAAACAATTATGAACGAT
>NZ_JBFLKT010000432.1:0-3408 GCF_040883305.1 Lutibacter sp. | reverse complement strand
GATGGTAAATGAACAATTAGAGCCGCAGAAATAGATCTTGAAGCACTTTCCCAATAATAACTTGGCGTGTGATCTACTGCATAATAATCTATTTTATTAATGGATATCATTGGGTTTTTAAAAGTAGTAGGTTTTGCAAAATAAAAACCCATTCCTTCATCGCAACTCACATCTATAATTAAAGTACCTGGTTTTAAACTGTCTTTTTCTTCCTCAATTACAAAATCGAAAGGATCATCTGTATCTTGATAAGTTCCATTAACTATTATCTCAGATTCACTAATCAGTTCTGAAAAAGGTCTTTCTGAACCATCATGTTCCACTAAAACAAGTCGAGGTTCATTTATTTTTCCCTTTCGAACACGAACATATTCCACATTAAGAATCTCTTCTCTTACTTCGTGGTCAGGTCTTTGAATACAGATAGTAATATCTCTAAAACCATGTGCTTTTAGCGCATAAATTGCACCTCTGCTTACAGCTCCAAAACTAAAAATAACCACTTTTCTTTGATTTCCATAATGCCCATCTATTCCCTTTAATTGCAAGGCATGTATAACGGCACTATAACCAGCCATTTCATTATTTTTATAAAAAGTATGTCGCCCCATTTGTCCGTTCGGATTCCAAACAAACATATCTTCAAAAGCAATTAATGTTAATTTTTTATCTATGGCCGTTTGTGTAATCGGCATTTGTTGCGCACAATGTGGATATCCCCAAAGAATTCCACCTACTTTTAATTCTTGTAAATCAGATAAAACAGGTTTGGCAATAATAACCGCACCTATTTCAGATAATAATTCTTTTCTTGTAGCAATTCCCCCCGTTTGATTTGAAATTTCTTCATCTGAAATATTGAAAGGTTTTCCATATCCTTTTTCAAAAATAAGTTGTTTTCTAATGTTTTCTGGAATTCTTTTTATGTGGTCTGGATGAATTGGAACACGTCTTTCATCTACTTTTTTTGAAGTTCCTATAACTCCCATTTTTAATAAAGCCATTGGTTATTTTTATTGAAGTCAACACTTAGTAATGAAATAAGCAAAACATCATTATAAAATTCATAGAACAGAATACTTACTAATAATCAGTCATTAAATTGAGAATTAGCGCGTTAAAATTAGAAAGGGTCTTCAAAAAAAGCCTTATTAGTTCATTTAGTCGAACTAGAAGTGTAATTAACATCAACGGATAAATAATCCAACAGTAAAGTTACCATATATAATTGTATTATAAGGTTTTAATAAGTAAAATCTTATAACTAATAATTTAAGAGATATTAAAATAGGTTATTGAAAAATACATTTTCAATAACCTATTTTAAAGAATTTAAGTTGCCTTATTTTTTTAGAATTCGAACATTTTGTTCTTCCACTTTTTTATCTGATAACATGGAAGGTGCATTTAATTTTTTTAGAAAAATTAAAATGCTTTAAGTATGGTTTTTCCATACTATAAATAAGGTAAAACCATAAATTGTTGTATTTCAGTAAAATAAAGTTGTTTTATTTTGACAAGTCTTTTTTTTTTTTTATAAATTTATCCTGAAAAAGAATTAAAAATTGCATTATGAAACCCCAAAAAGCATTAAAATTTCCATTTATTTTTTTATTTCTGTTAAACAGCAATCTCACTTTAAGTTGTCATTCCTGCGCAGGCAGGAATCTCACCATTATAATCAAAATTATTTTTTATTATCATTTATTAACAACAGAACAGAAAAATCCTCTGTTTGTAAAATTTTAAGAACACAATACTGTAATAAAATGTTTAACCTAAAACCAGAAACTATTATGACATAGCTACTACATACAAACAGAGGAAGTTATTGCAAAAGTAATACTCCTCGCAGAACTAACAAAATATTAAAGCGCAATTATGCGCTATTAACTAATTTAAATTTTAAATTATGAAAAAAATAATTTTAGGAATCGTATTTGTATTTGTAACTTCAATTGTGGTTAATGCTAATACATATAAAGATGAATATGATCAAGATTGTTTACAAAGGGCATGGGATTACGGGACAGAAAATGGAGGAGGAGACAGTTACATGGAATGGCATTACATGAGTGTGTATATGGATATGAATTTTGATTGCGCGCCAATTGATCAAGTTTAATTGTATAATAATAAAGAAGCTTAATCAGGTTAAAAGATTTATTTAGAGATTTAAAATATCATAATGTGCCTTTATAGATTGTTATTCGTTTTACAAAGGTAAGGATACTTAATTTTTTAAATCGAATTAATTGTACCGATTAGGCTTCTTAAAAAAAGAAATAGATTATGAATAAAATAGTAATATTTTTAGCTTTAGTATGTTGTTTCAATATTTGTTTATCTCAGAATAATCAAGGGATTATAATTTATAAAAAAGAAATATTAGAATATTTATCTGAAAAAGATGAGTTCATAAAAAATAATAAAATACTAAAATCTCAGTATTATTTAAGTGTTCAAGAAATTGATTTAAATGTAAAAGAATTATTAAAAGATATTAATTATAAATTAATATTTAATTCTGATGTAAGTGTTTTTGAAGCTGGTTCATATTTAGAATTAGGAAATAATAAATATTATAATAGTGCTGTGGGACCTTATGGCAGAGGCATATATTTTACCGATATAAAAAAGAATGAATATTATACACAGTTAGATGCATATGGTGAGCTTTTTTTAATTAAAAACTCTAAAGCAGATTGGGAACTTTTAAATGAAACAAAAAAAATTGGTAATTATTTATGTTATAAAGCAACAACTATAAGAATAACTCAAGGTAGGGAAGGAATAATAAAATCACCAGTTATCGCTTGGTATGCACCTGAATTGGCAGTTCCATTTGGTCCAATTGGTTTTGGAGGTTTACCAGGGCTTATAATTGAACTGGAAATTAAGAGTTTCAAATTTTATGTATCAAAAGTAAATTTAAACCCTAAAGGTAATATAAATGTTAAATTACCAAGTAAAGGTAGAGTGGTAACAAAAAATGAGTTTGACGAAATAGGGATGGGTATGATGGGGAATTTGAGAAAATTAAATAGGAAACAATAATAATTATTGAATGTACAAAAAAAGAATTATAATTTTACTATATATCATTTTGTGCATTTGTACTACAACCGCACAAACAATCACCTTAAAAGGTAGTGTAAAAGACAGTTTACAAAATCCTTTAAGTTATGCTAACGTTATAGCAAAACCAGCAGATGTTACTAAAAACCTACAATTTGCTATTACAGACAATGATGGTTTGTATAAATTAGAACTTACAAAAAATGATGCTTATACAATCTCTGTAAGTTATATGGGCTATAAAACTGCTAGTTTTAAGTTTACTGCTACTGAAAATTCTCAGCAGCATATTATTTTAAAAGATGCGCCAAACCAATTGCAAGAGGTAAT
>NZ_JBFLKT010000067.1:0-9775 GCF_040883305.1 Lutibacter sp. | reverse complement strand
CATTATCATCAGATTCTGTTGAGATACCGAAATGAGTAGAATCAGGGTTTTCTATATTTTTTCTATGTTCAGAACTGTTAATCCAACCGTTAACAACTGCTTGTGCCGAACTATATCCATATGCCACATTCTCTGAAACAAATTTTGCCCCTGCATCCTTTATTAAATTCTGAGCTCTTATATTAAAGTTAGCATGGCTTACTTCTCCATTAGTAATCATATAGTTTGTATGAGTATCTGCTTCTTTTGAAATAATATTTAAAACTTTAAGAGTGCTTAAACTATTCGTCTCTCTATACTTGTTTACCAAATTTAAAATTTCAGTTTCAATATCTGAATAAACCACATTAATTGACACTTCTTCAATCTTACTTGATTCAAATAAATTGGCATCTTCATCTGATGGAGAACAAGAAAACAATAAAGATACAAACAACACGAGGGGAATTAAGAAGGATTTCATTTTGTGGGGATTAAAGTTTTGGGGTTAATTTATTTGAGTTTTGGGGTTAAAAAAAAACAACAACAAGTTTTATCTATAAAGAATAAACCTGTTGTCGTTTTTGAATATTGGGGTGTTTATTAAAATAAAATTCATGATTATTGTTGGGGTTATGAATTAATTACATAACAAATATAAGTTTAAATACCCAGCTGAACAAAAAATTTGCCATTTATTTGTCAAAACACACCATTTATGTGATTTTTCAGTCTTTTTATATGGTAATTCAATACTATTGTAAGGAAAATCTATACTCTGTTAAATTAAATTTGAGAATATTTATTTTTAAATTGCAAAAAAGAGGGAAATTTTATTTTAAAATTTCCCTCTTTTTTATAAAATTTCAATTATTTGAGTAGACCGGCTCTTTTTAACAAGGCAGCATTGTCTGGTTTTTTTCCTCTAAAAAGTTTATAAAGTTTCATAGGGTTTTCTGTGCCTCCTTTTTCTAAAACAAAAGATTTAAATTTTCTTGCAGTTTCTTTGTCAAAAATTCCTTTTTCTAAAAACAATGCAAAAGCATCTGCATCTAAAACTTCAGCCCATTTATAAGAATAATATCCAGCAGAATAACCTCCTTGAAAAATGTGCGAGAATGAAGTGCTCATACAGTTTTCCTTAACATCTGGAAAAAGGTTGGTGTTTTTAAACGAGGTTAACTCAAATTCTTTAACATTTTTTATATCAGATGGGTTCTTACTATGCCAATCCATGTCTAAAAGTCCGAAACTTATTTGGCGCACAGTATGCATTCCTTCCATAAAGTTTGAAGATTTTTTAATTTTATCAATTAATTCCATTGGTATTAATTCATTTGTTTCAAAATGCTTGGCAAATAAATTTAAAGCCTCTTTTTGGTAGCACCAATTTTCAAATAATTGACTCGGAAGTTCAACAAAATCCCAATACACATTTGTCCCTGACAAACTTGGATAGATGGTATTTGCCAACATACCGTGTAAAGCGTGTCCAAATTCATGAAACAACGTGGTAACCTCGTTAAAAGTTAATAATGATGGTTTTGTTTCTGTTGGTTTTGTAAAATTACATACTATGGAAATATGAGGTCTGGAGTTTTCTTCATCTTTTACCCATTGCCCCTTAAAAGTAGTCATCCAAGCGCCATTACGTTTCCCTGGTCTTGGAAAAAAGTCAGCATATAAAATAGCTATAAAGTTTCCAGAAGTATCCGTAACTTTATATGTTTTTACATCTTTATTGTAGGTGTCTATGTTATATATTTCTTCAAACTGTAAATCGTATAATTTGGTTGAAATCTCAAAAACCCCAGCTATTACATTTTCTAGTTTAAAATAAGGCTTTAGTTTTTCTTCTTCTAAATCAAAAAGTTCTTTTTTTAATTTTTCTGAATAGTAAGAACTATCCCATTTTTCAAGTTGAGTAATTCCATCTTTTTTTGCAATTTCGCTAAGTTGATCGAATTCTTTTTTAGCAGCTGGTGTTGCTTTTTCTAAAATATCATTTAAAAAAGTTGTAACATTTTCTGGATTTTCAGCCATTCTTTCTTCTAAAACAAAATGAGCGTGGGATTTGTAACCTAATAAAACAGCTCTTTTATGTCTGTAGTTTGCAATGTCTAAAACAATTTGTTGATTGTCGTATTTGTTATTTTTAAATGCCTTAGCTCCGAATGCAATAGCTAATTTTTTTCTTAAATTTCTATCTTCTGCATACATCATAAATGGAACGTAACTAGGATAATCTAATGTAATTACCCAACCTTCTTTGTTTTTTTGTTTGGCGTTTAATGCAGCTGCCTCAATAACACTTTCTGGCAAACCTGCTAATTCATTTTTAATAGTTAAATGCAATTCAAAAGCATTGGTTTCTGCTAGAACATGTTCTCCAAACTTTAACTTTAATTTAGAAAGCTCTGTATCAATTTTTCTTAATTCATCTTTTTTATGGATTTCTAAATTAGCACCATTTCTGACAAAACTTTTATATTTTTTGTTTAAAAGCATGTCTTGCTCAGGTGTTAAATTTAGCTCATCCTTAATGTCGTAAAGAAGCTGCACTCTATTAAACAGTTCCTCATTTAAAGTTATGTCATTTGAAAATTCAGATAACATTGGAGAAACTTCCTGGGCAATTTGTTGAATTTCATCATTAGTTTCAGCACTATTTAAATTAAAAAAAACACTTGAAATTCTATCTAATTTTTCACTACAAAATTCTAGAGCTGCAATAGTGTTTTCAAAAGTAGGAACAGCTTTATTATTTGCAATTTGGTCAATTTCTTCTTTTGAAATTTTAATACCTGCAATAAAAGCAGGTTTAAAATGTTCATTTTTAATTTTTGAAAAAGGAGCAGATGAATATAGTGTATTAAATTTTTCTAATAAAGGATTTTTCATAAGTCTATTTTATTTTTTTAATGTCATATGCTGCCAGACCGCCAGACTGATTCGCTATTAACCATTTCATTGCATGATAAATTTTTAGTGTGCTCATTTCATAATTGAAATAGAGTCTTTTTATATAAACAAAGGTATTATTTATACTGGTTTTTTAAGCAAAATATGATATAAAAATAAAACGTATTTTATTTTTATATCATATACTATTTATAGCAAAAGAACGTTATAATAAATAGATAAATGTAAAAGAATAATTCGATTAATTTTAATAGATACTGTTATGAAATCTATTTTAAAAAATACTAAAAAATCACTTACAATGAAGGTTAAAGATAGAATATTAAACTTGAATACAATTGCACCTGGATTTAATTATAAAAATAAAAATGGAGCAGTTATTATACCTAAAACGGGCATTTTACTGTAATTTACTTTTAAGATTTTCAGAAGCTTTAATAACTTTTATTTTTAAATTTTCCTTGTAAAGCAACATCTTTTCAAGTACAGATTTATTTGAGCTACCAATAATTTGTGCGGCTAAAATACCGGCATTAAGTGCCCCATCAAGTGCGACTGTTGCTACGGGAACTCCTCCTGGCATTTGAAGTATGGATAAAACAGAATCCCAACCATCAATTGAATTTCTAGACTTTACAGGAACGCCGATTACTGGTAATGGACTCATAGAAGCTACCATCCCAGGTAAATGGGCTGCACCTCCAGCACCAGCAATAATTACTGAAATTCCTCTCAAATGAGCATTTTTTGAATAGTCGAATAATTTTTCTGGAGTTCTATGTGCAGAAACTATATCAACTTCAGTTTCAATATCAAAACCTTTTAAAAAATCTATTGCCTGTTGCATTATCGGAAGGTCAGAATCACTTCCCATTATTATTCCTACTTTACTCATAATTATTTTAGTTAAAAAATTTAAAGGTTGAAAAGTTTAAAAGTTAATAGGTTCAAGTTTAAAAACCAACAACTATTTACTCACAACTCTAATAGTATTCTTTACTTTTTCAGCAATTTTACGTGCTTCTGCTAAATCATTATTTACAATGGTTACGTGGCCCATTTTTCTAAAAGGTCTGGTTTGTTTTTTTCCATAAATATGTGGTGTAACTCCATCCATTTTTAGAATTTCCTCCATATTTTCATAAACTACATCACCCGAAAACCCTTCTGCTCCAACCAAATTTACCATAATTCCGGCAACTTTACTAGCTGTATTTCCTAAAGGAAGGTTTAAAATGCTTCTTACATGTTGTTCAAATTGGTTAGAGTAAGATGCTTCAATACTATAATGACCACTATTATGAGTTCTTGGGGCTACTTCGTTAACCAAAATCTCATCATCTTCGGTTTGAAATAATTCAACTGCTAACAAACCAATATGTTTAAAAGATCTAGCTACTTTTAATGCAATCTTTGTTGCTTTTTCGGCAATTTCGTTAGAAATTCTAGCAGGACAAATAACATATTCTACCTGATTGGCTTCTGGGTGAAATTCCATTTCAACTACTGGATATGTTTTTACTTCACCATCTTTATTTCGGGCAACTATTACTGCTAATTCATTTTTAAATGGAATTAAATCTTCAATAATACAATCAGTATCAGCTAAAGAATTTAAATCATCGTAATTTTTTACAATTTTAACACCTGTTCCATCATATCCAAATTGAGCAGATTTCCAAACAAAAGGGAAATTTAAAACCTCCTTTTTTAATTCATTTAAACAAGAAAAACGTTTATGAGGTGATGTTGGAATATTATTATTTACAAAAAAATCTTTCTGCTTTCCTTTATGCTGAATTGTTTGTAAAACACTAGGTTGCGGATATATTTCTAAACCTTCTTGCTCTAATTTTAAAAGAGCATCAATATTAACATGTTCAATTTCAATGGTTAACAAGTCTACTTTTTTTCCAAAATTGTAAACAGTTTCAAAATCTAGTAAACTTCCTTGGTGAAACTCGTTACAAATCTGTGCACAAGGAGCATCAGCAGCACCATCTAAAATAACAGTATATATATCGAATTTGTGAGTTTCAGCTAATAACATTTTGCCTAATTGCCCTCCGCCTAAAACGCCTAATCTAAAATTTGATGAGAAATAATTTTTCACTTTTTATGCTTTCAGACAAAAATAGTAATCTGTTTTAATTTAATAGGTATCTATAGTTAAAAGTTTGTAATAATTAGTACTGAACCACTTTTAACAACTCTATATTCTCTTGCAAAATGACGATTTCCAGAAGTTTGTGGTGAACCATCGTAAATACTATATTCACTATTGTCGCAAGAACATTTTAGCTTAAGGCTGCCATCAAAGACCATAGGTATAGAGCAATCGTAATTTGGACAAGCTCTTTCAAAAGCTTTAAAAGAGGGATTCCCAATCCCAGTATTTTGTATAATAATACCTTGTATAGCTCCACTTGTATAAGCCCAACCACTTGGAACTTGAAGGTCTATATATTGTGGTAAATTTAAATTTACCGTTTCGCTAAAACTAATTTCTGGTAAAATATCATTTGTTTCATTTTTTTCGCAAGAAATAAATAATAATACTAAAAACAATACAAGTAATTTTCGCATAAGTTTAATTTGCGTTTATTGGTTAAACGATTGCAATTTACAAATATTTCGTACATTTGTATTAAATCTCATTCTGGCTTTCAGTTGTGAGATTTTTGTATTTATTAAAACGACAAGTTATGAGTAAAATTTCGTATTATTCTGAAGAAGGAATGAAAAATCTAAAGAAAGAATTAGATCAATTAGAACATGTGGAAAGACCAAGGGTTAGTAATGATATTGCTGAAGCAAGAGATAAAGGGGATTTAAGCGAAAATGCCGAGTACCACGCTGCAAAAGAAGAACAGTCTCATTTAGAATTAAAAATAGCAAAGCTAAAAGAAGTTATTTCAAATGCTAGAATTATAGATGAATCTAAATTAGATAACTCTAAAATATTAATCCATTCAAAAGTAAAATTAAAAAATACTGCCAACAATTTGGAGGTTAATTATACATTGGTTGCAGATTCTGAAACAAATATAAAAGAAGGAAAATTAGCAGTAAATTCCCCAATTGGAAAAGGATTACTTGGAAAAAAAGTTGGTGATGTTGCTGAGATTCAAGTACCTAATGGAATTTTAACTTTTGAAATTTTAGAAATTTCGAGATAATAAAAACAATAAATAGGTTTTAAAAACTTTTAAAACCCTTTTCAATTGTCAAATTGAGAAGGGTTTCTTATTTTTGAGTAAAATTGATTGTATGAGTTCTATATTCACAAAAATAATTAATGGTGAAATTCCATCGTATAAAATTGCAGAAAATGAAGATTTTTATGTTTTTTTAGATATCAATCCAAATGCTAAAGGCCATACACTAGTAGTACCAAAAAAAGAAATAAATAAGCTTTTTGATTTAGATGAAGGACTATATAACCGATTGATGAGTTATTCCAGAAAAATTGCTAAGGCAATTGAAAAAGTAATTCCTTGTGAACGTATTGGAATGGCGGTTATTGGCTTAGAAGTGCCTCATGTACATGTACATTTAATTCCATTACAAAAAATGGAAGACATTCAATTTATTAAAAAAGTAAAAATGAGTCCTCAAGAATTTGAAACTACTGCAAAAGCAATTGCTACAAATTTATAAGCTTATTTTTTTAAGACTATTAAAAAAGTAGTTCCCTTTTTCAATTCAGATTTTAAAACGGCAATTTTACCATTATGGTAATTTTCAATAATTCGTTTCGCCAAAGATAAGCCTAATCCCCAGCCACGTTTTTTAGTGGTAAAACCAGGAGAAAATATTTTGTGTTGCATGTTTCTAGGAATCCCCTTTCCAGTATCTATTATTTTAATAAAAACTTGTTTATCATCTTCTGAAATAGAAAGAAAAATTTTGCCTTTCCCCTCCATTGCATCAATGGCGTTTTTAATAAGGTTTTCAATAACCCAACTAAACAATTGAACGTTAATATTGCTGAATATTTCGAAATTTGAAGTTTCAAATTTAAATTCAACCTGTTTAGAACTTCTCAACTCTAAATAATTAAAAGAATCTCTAGTTGCTTTTACAATATTGTGCCTTTTTAGAACAGGAATTGAGCCAATTTTCGAAAAACGTTCAGCAATTGTATTTAGCCTATTTACATCATTTTCAATCTCTTGTACAGTGCTTTCATCTGTATTCTCTAGTCGTAAAATTTCAATCCAACCTAATAAAGATGATAGCGGTGTGCCAATTTGATGTGCAGTCTCTCTAGCCATCCCAGTCCAGAGTTTATTTTGATCGGCAACTTTATTCGATTTAAAAAATAAATAAATTACACTTGCAAATAAAAATAAAATAAGAATTAAAGCAACAGGATAATATTTTAATTTAGTTAATAAATCAGAATCTCTGTAATAAATAAACTGACTCGTATTTCCACGTTTATGACTAACTATTAAAGGAGCATTTTGACCTTTCATAATAGCCAATTGCTTTTTTAAATAGGTTGTTTTTTTTGTTTTAACAGAATCTAAATTAGCCCATAAAGTAATACTATCTTTTTCAGTAATTATCATTGGAATATTGTTATTCTTTCCAATAATTTTGTCTTCCAAAGAAAAATCGGCATTTAAATCGAATGTGCCAAAGCGCTCATACGCACCTGCTAAAATTTCCATTTTATCACGCTCTTCGTTTTTAAACTTCTGAAAAAAATCATAAGTATTCCATAAAATAAGTGCTACAATAATAAATGAAGTTATTATTACAGCCCAACGAATTATTTGTGCGTTTTTGTATGAAGCCATTATTCAAATATAGAATATATGTTGTATATAACTTAAAAATTAAAACCTTATTATTAAAAGTAATTATTTAAACCCAAATATTTTTTTTGATGTTAATAAGTTTACAAAATAAGATAAGCAATATATTGGGTTTGATGTTTTAAAAAAATTACATTTGTGAAATCTATTTAGAAATAAAATGAAAAGAATTGGTGTGTTTTAGCACCGCTAATGAAAAAATTTGAAATATGGAAGTTATTGGAAAAATTAAATTAATTAATGAAACACAAACGTTTGGAGCAAGTGGTTTTAGAAAAAGAGAATTAGTTGTTACTACAAACGAGCAATATCCACAAATGTTAATGATTGAATTTATTCAAGATAAATGTGATTTGTTAAATAATTATCAAGTAGGGCAAGATGTTAAAGTATCTATAAATTTACGAGGTAGAGAATGGATTAATCCAGAAGGAATTGCTAAATATTTTAATTCGATCCAAGGTTGGAGAATTGAATTAGCACAAGCTGAAGGCGGACAAGAAGTTCCTCCTATGGCTCCATTAGATAATCTTGAAACAATTTCAAAAACTGATGATAACGAACCAGATGACTTACCTTTTTAAGGAAGTATAAATAGTATTTAAAAAGAGAAAAGCGAAAGTTTTTCTCTTTTTTTTGTTTCAGTATATTTGTAAAAAATAAAAAATGCATGTTTTTACTTTCAAAAGATTTAGTGTTTCCTCCTGTTCATTTAGCTGATAAAGATGGCTTATTGGCCATTGGTGGTGACTTGTCTTTAGAACGATTATTATTAGCTTATAAAAGTGGAATTTTTCCTTGGTATAATTCTGGAGAGCCTATTATTTGGTACAGTCCAAATTTAAGGATGGTATTGTTTCCAAAGGATTTAAAAATTTCAAAAAGTATGAAACAGATAATCCGAAAAAATGAGTATAAGATTACATTTAACCAGAATTTTAAAGCCGTTATTTCAAATTGTAAAACCATTAAAAGAGATGGTCAAGGAGGAACTTGGATAACTGATGAGATGCAAGATGCTTATTTAAAATTACACGAAAAAGGAATTGCAAAATCTGTAGAGGTATGGCTTGAAAATGAATTAGTTGGAGGCTTATACGGCATTGATTTAGGAGCCGTTTTTTGTGGAGAAAGTATGTTTAGCAAAATAAGTAATACATCAAAACTAGCATTTATTTATTTGGTTCAAAAGTTGGAAAAAGAAAATTATAAATTAATAGATTGCCAAGTTTACAATCCACATTTAGAAAGTTTAGGTGCTGATGAAATTTCTAGAGAAGAATTTTTGAAATTTTTGAAATAGATAGATATTCTAAGAACTTCATTACCTTTGAACATTAATAAATTACCACAAAATGGATATAAAAAACGCACAACTAATAGTTGATACTTGGATTAAAGAACATGGAGTTCGTTATTTTAATGAATTAACAAATATGGCGCAATTAACTGAAGAAGTTGGTGAAGTTGCTAGAATTATTGCAAGAAGATATGGGGAGCAAAGTGAAAAAGAAAGCGATAAAAACAAAGATTTAGGAGAAGAATTAGCCGATGTTGTTTTTGTGGTTTTATGTTTAGCAAACCAAACAGGTATTGATTTACAAGCTGCTTTTGATAAAAAAATGGATATTAAAACAGATCGTGATCACGATCGCCATCATAATAATAAAAAATTAAAGTAATATGAATCAGTATAAAAACGCAACTTTTTTGCACTTAACTCTCAGATTTGGAGCCGCATTTTTAGTATTGTTTTCAATAGTAAAAATTGGATTAAAGATTCTAAGATCAGGTAGTTTTAACCAAATGATTGCAGATTATTTTGGCCCAGAAACCTGGTACAGATTTATTGGCCAACTTTTATTAGCCTCTTTATTTTATGGGCTGTTTATGGCTGGTTATTATAAGTTTATAAAAAAGTAACTTATGGTGAAATCGATAAAATAAATAATTAATACAAACCCATAAATTGTGTAAATTTCAAAAAACTCAGGATTGAATTCAATCCTGAGTTTTTTTTATAATTATTCCGATTCTGAAGTCATTCT
>NZ_JBFLKT010000066.1:0-14686 GCF_040883305.1 Lutibacter sp. | reverse complement strand
GTACCGATTGATGTGGCAATATTTTCATCAATAATATAACTTTCAATCCCCTGATTAGCTAAAAGAGTTTTTGCTATATGAACTTCATGTATTAAACTAGCTGTTAAAACGGTGACTAATGATTCAGATTTATTTTCCATAATTTTTTAGTTTAAATTGAAAAATGAAATTATTATTTTCTACTTAAATATAGCAATTTTAAAATTGAAACCGTTATAAATTTTTATATTTGACAGTTAAGATTTTGGCAAAATGAACAAAAATTTAATAATTACTGCTATAACTGGTGCGTTAACAATTATTCTTGGTGCTTTTGGAGCACATGTATTACAAGAAAATTTAAGTGTAAACGAACTTAAAAGTTTTGAAACGGGTGTAAGTTATCAAATGTTTCATGTGTTAGCACTGCTCTTTGTAAATACATATAAAGGATTTAATTCAAAGACAAAAAAGAGTATTAGTTTGTTCTTTTTTAGTGGAATTTTATTTTTTTCAGGATCAATTTATGCGATTACTCTAGGTGTTGATGCTAAAAATATTTGGTTTATAACGCCTTTTGGTGGGTTATTATTTATTATTGGTTGGTTAAAAATAGCTTTGTTTTTTAATAAAAATAAGTAGCTTTGCAATGTTAAAACTTTTAAACAGTTTTATAGTTAAAAAGTAAACTATTGCAGGGTAGTTGTTTTATGTATTGTTTATAAATAAATATATTTTTTGAAATTTTAAGAAAACGATTTCGTAAAAAAACTAAAAATAATTTTTTTAGTTTAAATATTTAAAATTGAATAGGTTAGGTTGTTGAAAACGTTTTAGTAAATAGGTTTTATTTACTGATATTTATCATATGTTTAACCACTTAAATAGTCGTAAATTTGATATAGAGTTAAAGTAAATAAGTGAAAATAATAAAAGATTAAAAACTAAAACTAATGGAAATTCTAAGTAAATCAGTAACAAAATCGTTGAATAATCTGGGAATTAAAAATGTTAAAGAAGTTATGTATAATCCATCTTATGATGAATTATATAAGGAAGAATTAAACCCTTCATTAGAAGGTTATGAAAGAGGTTATTTAACGGAGCTTGGAGCTGTAAATGTTATGACTGGTAAATTTACAGGACGTTCACCTAAAGATAAGTTTATTGTAAAAGATGATGTTACAAAAGATACTTTATGGTGGAATTCTGAAAAAGCACCAAATGATAACAAGCCTACAACTCAAGCTGTTTGGAATGATCTTAAATCTTTAGTTGTAGAGGAATTATCAAATAAGAAATTATTTGTAGTTGATGCTTTTTGTGGTGCTAATGTAGATACTCGTTTAAAAGTTCGTTTTATTGTTGAAGTTCCATGGCAAGCACATTTTGTAAAAAATATGTTTATTCGCCCAACTGCAGAAGAATTAAAAAGTTTTGGAGAACCTGATTTTGTTGTACTAAATGGTTCTGAAACTTCAAACCCAAATTGGAAAGAACACGGATTGAATTCTGAAAATTTTGTATTGTTTAACTTAACAGAGAAAATTCAAATTATTGGAGGTACTTGGTATGGTGGTGAAATGAAAAAAGGGATGTTCGCAATGATGAATTATTACCTGCCATTAAGAGGAATAGCCTCTATGCACTGTTCGGCTAATGTAGGTAAAGATGGTGATGTTGCAATTTTCTTTGGTTTATCAGGAACTGGTAAAACAACGCTTTCTACGGATGCTTCTCGTAAGCTTATTGGTGATGATGAGCACGGATGGGATGATGAAGGTGTGTTTAACTTTGAAGGTGGTTGTTATGCAAAAACTATTGATTTAGATAAAGAAGCAGAACCGGAAATTTATGGAGCAATTAAAAGAGATGCTTTATTAGAAAATGTAACTGTAGATGCTAATGGTAAAATAGATTTTACTGATGGTTCTGTAACTCAGAATACACGTGTATCTTACCCAATTCATCATATAGAAAACATTGCGGTACCTTCAAAGGCAGGACACGCTAAAAAAGTAATTTTCTTATCAGCTGATGCATTTGGAACGTTACCTCCAGTTTCTAAATTAACTCCAGACCAAACAAAATATCATTTCTTATCTGGATTTACAGCCAAGCTAGCAGGTACTGAAAGAGGTATAACAGAGCCAACTCCAACATTTTCAGCTTGTTTTGGTGCAGCTTTCTTAACTTTACACCCAACAAAATACGGTCAAGAGTTAGTTAAAAGAATGGAAGCTAACGGAGCCGAAGCTTATTTGGTAAATACAGGATGGAATGGAACTGGAAAACGTATTTCTATTCAGGACACAAGAGGAATTATCAATTCAATCTTAGATGGTTCTATTGAAAGAGCTGAAACTAAAAATATTCCAATTTTTAATTTACAAGTTCCAACTTCTTTGCCAGGTGTTCATACAGAAATTTTAGACCCAAGAGATACTTATGCAGACCCTGCTGAATGGAATAAAAGAGCAACGAAATTAGCTGGTTTATTTATCAAAAATTTTGAGAAATATACAGATAATGAAGAAGGGAGAGCTTTAGTAGCTGCTGGACCACAATTGTAATAAATGAATAGGTTATAAATTATAAAAAAGCTCGCCATTGGCGAGCTTTTTTTATGATAAAAAAATAAGTTTTTAAAATAATCCGTTTATTTGAGCATCAATTTTATCAATTACAAAACCTAGATCTTCAGGATTTGAAACAAAATCTAAATTGTCAACATCAATAATTAAAAGTTTTCCTTTAGTATATTTTGTAATCCAAGCTTCGTAACGTTCGTTAAGTCTGCTTAAATAATCTATACTTATAGAGTTTTCGTAATCTCTACCTCTTTTATGTATTTGCCCTACTAGGGTTTGTATTGAAGCTCTTAAATAAATTAGTAAATCTGGTGGTGTTACCAAGCGTTCCATAAGATCGAAAAGAGAATCGTAATTTTGGTAATCTCTGTTTGGCATTAAGCCCATTGCATGCAGGTTTGGTGCAAAAATATGGGCATCTTCATAAATAGTTCTATCTTGAATTATGTTTTTGCCACTTTCGCGAATTTCCAGAATTTGACGAAACCTACTATTTAAAAAATAGACTTGTAAATTAAAAGACCAACGTTCCATTTCGCCGTAAAAATCATCTAAGTATGGGTTTTCTTCAACAGATTCATAATGTGGTTCCCATCTATAATGTTTTGCTAAAAGTTTGGTTAACGTGGTTTTACCTGCTCCTATATTACCAGCAATGGCTACGTGCATAATTATATTTTATATAAAAATTAAAACGCTAAAGTTAAATAATTAATAATTAATAACGAAAAGTAAAAAAACAAAAAAGCTGAAAGGTAAAAAAGTTAAAAAGTTGAAAGGCTGAAAGGTTGAAAAATTGTAATTCGAAATACCAAATATTAGTAACCAAAGATTAGTAAATCAACTTATACCCATAACCACGCACATTAATTATTTGTATAGCAGGGTCTTCTTTTAGTTTTTTTCGAAGTTTTGTTATAAAAACATCCATACTTCTTGCATTAAAAAAATCATCATCGCCCCATAGTTTTTTTAAAATAAGAGAACGTTCTAGAATCTGATTTTTATTTTTAGCTAAATGATGCAGTAAATGAGCTTCTCTATGTGTTAAATTTTCTATGTGAGAATCTATTTGAAGGGTTTGTTTTTTTAAATCGAAAATAAATTTACCAAGTTGAATAGGGTCAGTACTGTTATCATTTTTACTTCTTTTTAAAAGGGCATTAATTCTAACAATTAGCTCTTCCATACTAAAAGGTTTTTTTAAGTAATCGTTGCCTCCTAAATTAAAACCTTTAACAACATCTTCAGTTAAAGATTTGGCTGTTAAGAATATTATCGGAATTTCTTGATCTTCTTTTCGTATTTCCGAGGCAAGTGTAAAACCATCTTTTTTCGGCATCATAATATCTAAAACCAACAGTAAAGGTTTTTCAGATTTATATGTTTTATATGCTTTTTCACCATCTTCGCAAAGGAGCACTTCAAAATTGCGAGTTTCTAAACTTTCTTTAATTATTTGTCCTAAAGAAGGTTCGTCTTCGGCTAATAGTATTTTTATTGACTTAGGCATCTAAAAGTTCTATTTTAAAGAGGGTGTTATTTTTTTTATCGTAAATAATATGAATGCTTCCACCGTGTTTTTCAATAATATTTTTGGTGTAATAAAGTCCAATTCCAAAGCCTTTTACATTGTGAGTATTACCTGTTGGTATTCTATAAAATTGCTCAAAAACTTTATCTTTTTGGGTTTTATGAATCCCGTTTCCATTGTCTTTTATCAAAATAATAATCTTATTTTTTTCTGATAATAATTCGACAGAAATTTTATCACCTCCATATTTTATGGCATTGTCAATAATATTTCCAAGAGCGTTTTCAAAATGGAATGTATCAAGGTTTAAAACTGTTTTAGCACATTTATTTTTAAAAGTAATAATTTTTTCAGCATTTATTAATTTGTATTTTTCGATAACATTTTCAATCAATTCTGAAATGTTTGTCCGTTGTTTTGTCAATACTAAATGCTCGTTATTTAAAGATGCAGTTTCTAATATTTTTTCTACCATTGTATGTAGTTTTTGCACCTGAGAATTAGCAATGCCTATATATTTTTCAGATTTTATTTTATCATCTAAAGCATTAAAATTTTTCATTGCCTCCAAAGCTGTTGAAATAGTTGCAATAGGTGTTTTAAACTCGTGCGTAATATTGTTTATTAGGTCGTTTTTTACTTCGGCTAGTTGTTTTTGTTTGTAAATAGTTTTTAGCAAATACACTAAACTTGCAATAATACTTAGAGATAATAATAATGAAAGAAATATACTCATAAACGATTTCTGTAGCAATAATTTGGTTTCGTTGGTAAAAAACAGCTGTAAGTTACTTTTATGAGGTAAAAAAGTTGATTTTGATGTTGCTATTAAATGTTTTTTAGGAAAATCTATTAGTTTAAAATCAATGGTTTCCGGCGGTAAACTGTCGTTGCTATAACGTCTGCTAAAATATTTATATTTTAATCCATAAGTAACGTCAATATTATTTCTTTTAAATTCTTCGTTTAAATAGGTGTCTAATTTTTCTAAATCTAAGGTATCTCTTGAAATTGAAATAAATACTTTTGAAATTAAACTATCTATGTTTTTTGGGAAGTTTTTATCTCTTGTAAAAAATGGATATTGTCCAAAACTATGATTTTTTAATAACAAAGGTTTACTACTATCTTTTTTAATTAAGTTCTGTAATGTGCTATCAATTTTTTTTCTAAATCCACGACGCGAATTTGTTTGTACAACAATAGTATCTATTTTTTTTTCTGAATTTAGAGTGTCGGTTGATGAAAATGTAATAATTCCAGATTTCGTTAAATTGGCAAAATAGGTCTCAACCGAATTGTCTAAACTCAGTTGAACTTTACTAATTAAGTTTTGTTTATTTGTTTGATATTCTTTTAAATTCCAATATATCTGAGCGGCAATTGTAATTAAAATTGTAGCACCAATAAAATAAACTACCCATTTGTAATTTTGTTTATTCATAATTCAAAGTTAAGCACATAAAGTCTATTATCCCAATTGATTAACAGTAGTTAACACTAATTAACGCAACTATATTTTCAATGGAACTATATTTGTATCTATAAATATTAATATAATAAACAAAACACATGAAATCTTTCCTTTTAAAAAGCACCGCAGTTTTAATACTATTTATAAGTTCAATGGCTTTTGCACAAGACTTTCAGGGTAAGGCAATCTATCAAACAAAGACCACATTGGATATGGATTTTGCTAGTAGTGGAATTCCTGCTGATAGAATTAAAATGATTCAAGAAAGAATGAAAAGTCAGTTAGAAAAAACATTCGAATTATCATTCGATAAAGTTGCATCTATTTATAAGGAAGAGGCAAAATTAGATCAGTCCGCTGGAGGTAGAGGAGGTATGCGTTTTATGATGATGGGTGGAGGTTCATCGGGAGATTATTACAAAAACACACAAACAAAAATGGCTGCAAAAGAGAACGAGTTTAGCGGTAAAAACTTTTTAATTAAAGATGCTTTAAAGACTTATGAATGGAAAATGGAGCAAGAAACTAAAATGATCGGTCAGAATATGTGTTTTAAAGCTACAACTGTTATTGAAGTTCCTGTGCGACCAGAATTTAGATTTGGACGAAGAAATGCCGAACAAAATAATAAAGATAAAGCTGAAGAAGAAAAGAAAGAGGAAGAGAAAGAAGAAGCACCTAAAATGGAACAAATAATTGTAACTGCTTGGTATGCTTTAGATATACCTGTAAGTCACGGACCTGGAGATTTTTGGGGATTACCAGGTTTAATTTTAGAAGTAGCCTATGGAGATACTAATATTTTATGTACTAAAATTGTGATGAATCCAAAGGATAAAGTTGAAATTAAAGAACCGTCTAAAGGAAAAGTAGTTTCTCAAAAAGAATACGACGAAATTATTGCTGAAAAAATGAAAGAAATGCAAGAGCGTTTTAGAAATGAACGTCAGAAAAGTGGAGGTACACATATTAGAATCAGAGGTTAGGTTTTGGAAAGTCCGAAGTCTGAAGTCAAAAGACCTAAGTCAAAAGTGTAAAGGTTTACAGTGGCTGAGCAGAGTCGAAGCCAAAAGCCTTTCGTGAAACGTCTTTGCGAGAAGTTTGATAAAACGACGCAGCAATCTCATGTTAAAAAGGCTAACTCCTACATTTTACTAAAAATGATAATTTTTTAAAAAATAAAAGAATTTAAAATGAAAAAGCATATAAGCTTACTTATTATAATAATAGCTCCTTTTCTATTAATTGCACAAAATGTTAAACTAGAAGGAATCATAAAAAACGAAGCCGGTGAACCCTTAGAAATGGCAAATGTTATTGCTTTTAAAAAAGGAACAAAATTTTTGCAATCCTACTCAATTACAGATACTAAAGGGAATTATAAATTAAGCTTAGAGGAAAATGAAGCCTATACACTCAAAGTAAGTTATTTGGGGTTTGACACTCAAGATGTTGAAATTAGTACAGATAATACTTCAGAAAATTTAACAAAAGACATTGTTTTAAAAGAATCTAATGAAGCATTAAATACTGTTGAAATTACTTACGAAATGCCAGTAAAGATAGTTGGAGATACTATTGTTTACAATTCCGATTCGTTTACAACTGGAACAGAAAAAAAGCTAGAAGATGTACTTAAGAAATTGCCAGGTATTGAAATTGATGATAATGGAGAAGTTGAAGTAGAAGGAAAAAAAGTTCAAAAAATATTGGTTGAAGGGAAAGCTTTTTTTGATGGGGATTCTAAATTAGCAACTCAAAATATTCCTGCAAGTGCTATTGACAAAGTGCAAGTTCTTAAAAATTACAACGAGGTTTCTGGAATGAGAGGTGTTACTAACAATGAAGATAATATTGCACTAAATATTAAATTAAAGAAAGGAAAGAATAAGTTTTGGTTTGGCGAAGTAAATGCAGGAATTGGTACTGACGAAAAATACCTCGCAAAACCTAAATTATTTTATTATAGTCCGGAAAAAAGTGTAAATCTTTTAGCAGATTTTAATAATATTGGCGAAGCACCTTTTACAATGCGAGACTATTTTAGATTTACTGGAGGTTTACGAGGTGCAATGCGCGGAAGTGGCACCAGTTTTAATGTTTCTTCTGGTGGTTTAGGGTTTATGACTACTCAAAACAATCGAGCTCAAGAAATTATTTCAAAATTTGGAGCCTTAAACTTTAGTTTAGCACCAAAAAAGACCTTAGATTTTAATGGTTTTGCAATTGTGAACGATTCAGAAACGAATATGTTTACAGAATCTAGCACTGTTTATAATAAATTAAATTTAATTGAAAATTCTTCAAATGCTGCAACCCAAGGAAGTAAATTAGGAATGCTAAAATTTAGCACTACCTACAAGCCAACTACAAATGTGCATATAGATTATGATATTTTTGGAAAAATTTCTGAACAAACCGAATTTCAAGATGTTACCTCAACAAGCAGAAGTGCAGATACTTATAAAGAAGAAAAACCAGTTTCTTTAAATCAAAATTTTAATTTGTATTATACCATAGATGATAAAAATATTTTTGCTGCTGAAATGCAACATTTGTATCAAAAAGACAAACCTTTATACAATTCAAATGCAACAACGCAGCCTTTCTTGGTAATTCCTACGTCAGATACTGAAAGTATTTTTGATATTATTCAGAATAAAAAATTAACAACTAATAAATTTGATGCCAAGTTTGATTATTACTATTTGTTAACTCCAAAAAGCAATATTAATATTTCTTTAGGGACTACGTTTAGTAAGCAGAATTTAAACTCTCATATTTCTCAAAGTTTAGATAATGGAGCTATTATAGATTTTGAGGATCCAGTTTTAAATAACAATGTTGATTATAATTTCTCAGATGTATTTTTAGGATTGCATTACAAAATGGTTTCAGGAATTTTCACCTTTAATCCGGGTGTGAGTTTACATCAATATACTACAAAAGATACGCAGTTGGGCATAGAAAATAAAGAGAATACAACTAAATTATTGCCAGATGTTTATGCTAATTTACAACTAAAATCTTCTGAAAGTTTACGTTTTAATTATGCAATGTCAACACAATTTACAGATATTGATAATATTGCTGAAGGCTATTTTTTAAATAATTATAAATCGCTTACTCGTGGAAACAAAGAATTGGAAAGTGCATTGTATCATAAATATTCATTAAGCTATTTTAGTTTTAGTATGTTCTCATTTACAAATATTAACGCTTCAATTAATTATACAAAAAAAGAAAATAGTATAAAAAACAATACTGAATTAATTGGGATTGATAGAATTTCATATCCTGTAAATTCAAATTTAGCTGATGAAACGCTATCTGCATTTTTTAGATATGGTAAAACGTATAGCAAGCTTAAAACAAACTTTTCTGCAAATGTATCAAACGCAACTTATAATAATATTGTGAATGATGAATTGATAAAATCAGAATCCTTATCGCATAATTATCAAGCAAGTATTGCAACAAAATTTAAAAATGCTCCAAATTTTGAAGTTGGATACCAAAAATCGTTTTCAGATTATAGTAGATCAAATAGTGAAACAGACAGACCGTTTGCAAATATTGAAGTTAGCTTCTTAAAAAACTTTATTTTAACAGCAGATTATAGTTATTATAATTATAAAAGTACTTTTGAAAACAGCATTAGTGAGACCAAAAACAACTATTCGTTTTTAAATGCAAATTTATATTATCAGCAAAAAGATAGTAAATGGGAATTTAAAATTTCGGCAAGTAATTTAACAGACAATACTTTTATGAATACCGATAGTTATAATGAAATTTCAGATAGTAATTCCACGTCATTATATTTTATACAACCACGCCTTTGGATGTTTTCTGTAAAGTATAATTTGTAAATATTTTTTAGTAGGTCAGAATTTCAAAACAATAAGATTTACTGAAAGGTATAATTATCAATCTGAATTTATTTTAAATCGTTGTTTTAAAAAGTCAAAAGTGCTTTAATTTTACTGTCATCCACATATTTTTGAAGCACTTTTCTTCCTGGTAAAAAGGATAAATCCATAATAAAATTAAATCCTGCAATTTCAGCACCACATTTTAAAATAATTTCTGCAGCTGCACCTGCAGTTCCACCAGTTGCTAATAAATCGTCGTGGATTAATACTTTATCACCTGGATTGATTAAATCTTTTTGAACCTGAATTTCATCTAAACCATATTCTTTTTCAAAGGTTTGTGTAATAACTTCACCTGGAAGTTTCCCTGGTTTTCTAGCTAATATCATAGGTGTTTTGGACGCTTTTGCTAAATCAAAACCAAATAAAAATCCTCTGGCATCAAAACATAGTATTTTATTGAAAAAAAATTCTGAACCTTTTTTTGGAAGTAATTCCTGTAAATAATGTGAAGTAATTAAAGCCAATTCTGGATTGTATAAAATACTTTGAACATCTTTAAAATTCACGCCCTTTTCTGGCCAATCTGGAAAAGTTTTAATTTCAGAAGTTAATAATTTTTGGCATTCTTCAAGAGTGGTTATAGCGTCTAATCTCATTGTTGATTTTTAATGTTTAAAAGATGATTCAAAAATACTTAAAATTGTCTGAATTCAAATTTTAATTTCTTTTTAAAAATAAAGAGGCTGTTTTAATTTTTAAAACAGCCTCTTTAAATAGTTAATGATTGTATTTTATTACATCATTCCTGGCATTCCACCACCCATTGGAGGCATTCCACCACCAGCAGGTCCTTCTTCTTTAATATCAACTAAAGTACAAGCAGTAGTTAAAATCATACCAGCAACAGAAGCTGCATTTTCAAGTGCAATACGTGTTACTTTTGTAGGATCTATAATTCCAGCTTTAAACATTTTAGTGTATTCATCCGTTTTGGCATTATATCCAAAATCTCCTTTTCCTTCTATCACTTTTGCAACAACAACTGATCCTTCTCCACCAGCATTTTCCACAATTTGACGCAATGGTTCTTCAATAGCTCTTGCTAAAATTTTAATACCAGTTACTTCATCTAAACTATCTGTAGTAATAGATTTTAATACTTCAATAGTTCTAACTAAAGCAACTCCACCACCAGCAACAATACCTTCTTCAACAGCAGCACGGGTTGCGTGTAACGCATCGTCAACTCTGTCTTTTTTCTCTTTCATTTCAACTTCACTTGGAGCACCAACATATAAAACCGCAACACCACCAGCTAATTTAGCTAAACGTTCTTGAAGTTTTTCTTTATCGTAATCAGATGTTGTAGTTTCAATTTGCGCTTTAATTTGAGCAACTCTTGCTTTAATTAAATCGGCATCTCCAGCACCATTTACAATAGTTGTATTGTCTTTGTCAATAGTAACTCTTTCAGCAGATCCTAGCATTTCTAAGGTTGCTTTTTCTAATGTTAGACCTCTTTCTTCAGAAATTACGGTACCACCAGTTAAAATTGCAACATCTTCTAACATTGCTTTTCTTCTGTCTCCAAAACCTGGAGCTTTTACAGCAGCAATTTTAAGAGCTCCACGTAATTTATTCATTACTAAAGTTGCTAAAGCTTCACCTTCAACATCTTCTGCAATAATTAATAATGGTTTTCCACTTTGCGCAACAGGCTCTAATATTGGTAATAAATCTTTAAGATTTGTTATTTTCTTTTCGAACAATAAAATGTAAGGATTTTCTAAATCCGTTAACATTTTATCTGCATTAGTTACAAAGTAAGGAGATAAATAACCTCTATCAAATTGCATTCCTTCAACAATATCAACGTAGGTTGTTGTACCTTTTGCCTCTTCAACAGTTATTACACCTTCTTTTCCAACTTTTTCAAAAGCTTGCGCAATTAAATCACCAATAGTTTCATCGTTATTTGCTGAAATAGAAGCAACTTGTTTTATTTTATCAGATTTGTTACCAACTTCTTGAGATTGATCTCTTAAATTTTTAACAATTGCAGCAACAGCCTTGTCAATTCCACGTTTTAAATCTAAAGGATTTGCTCCAGCAGCAACATTTTTTAAACCTTCTTTAACAATAGATTGTGCTAATACAGTTGCAGTTGTAGTTCCATCACCAGCTAAATCGTTGGTTTTCGAAGCTACTTCTTTTACCATTTGAGCACCCATGTTTTCCAGAGGATCTTCTAATTCAATTTCTTTTGCAACAGTTACACCATCTTTAGTAATTGATGGACCTCCAAATGATTTTCCAATTACTACATTTCTTCCTTTTGGTCCTAAAGTAACTTTAACAGCATTTGCTAAAGCATCAACTCCACGTTTTAATCCGTCACGTGCTTCTATATCAAATATTATATTTTTGCCATGTTATTATATTTTTGTGCAAAAATGCTATTGGCTATTTACCTTTAGCTTTTTGCTAGTTTTTTAAATAGATGTATTAAGCCAATTGCTAAATGCTAATGGCTAAAAGCGAATTATACAATTGCTAAAATATCGCTTTCTCTCATTATTAGATACTCGTTTCCTTCTAAAACAAGCTCAGTGCCAGCGTATTTACCATACAAAACAGTATCACCAATTTTTACAGTCATTGGTTCGTCTTTTGTACCGTTACCAACTGCTAAAACAGTTCCTTTTTGTTGTTTTTCTTTTGCTGAATCTGGAATGATTAAACCTGAAGCTGTTGTAGTTTCTGCCGGTAGAGGTTCTATTAAAACTCTATCAGCTAATGGTTTGATATTAATTTTACTCATTATGTATTAGTTTAAATTTATTAATTCTGTGAATTAAATAGTCTAAAAGTGTGCCAATTTTAATAAACTGACAAATGTACTTTTAAAGAAAAGTATAGAAATAAAAAAATGCCAACGTGTCACACACATTGGCATTTTTAAGTTATTTTATATGCTATTATTGAACTGTATCTTGTGAAGTTGTAGATTCAACTGGTAATGCTGCAGGTGTATCTTGTATTTCACGATTTTCAATAGTGTTTTCAATTTCTGAACTTGTATCAACTGCATTTACTTTTGGAGCAGCGAAATTAGATAATAATATAAGTGCTAATAACACAATTGAAAGAGTCCAAGTGCTTTTATCTAAAAAACTTGTTGTGTTTTGCACACCTCCTAAAGATTGTGTTCCACCACCACCAAATGAAGAAGCTAATCCTCCTCCTTTAGGATTTTGAACCATAATAATTAATATTAGCAAAAATGCTACTATCATAATCAGAACTAAAAATAATGTATACGTTGTCATGACTTATTCTTTTGTAAAATTTTAATTGCTTTAATTTGGTCTGCAAAGAAACCACTTTTTTCTGGATATTTCAAACTTAAAATGCGATAGGCTTTTATTGCATTTTCAAATTTTTGTTGTTCAAGATATACTTTCGCTAAAGTCTCAGTCATTAAACTTTCGTTTTCCGAAGAGCTTTCTGGTGAAAAGTCTTGATTTACAGTATCTTTACTTACGGGTTTTATTTTTGGCTTGCTTTCAATAAACTTATTTATTAAACTAATTTTAGTACTTTTTATCGTGTCTTTTTCTTTGATTTGAGTCCTAATAATAGGTTTTTGACAAACCAATTGCATCCATTCATTAAAAGAATGTGGTTCTGAACTTTTAAATTTCAGCGGTTTTCCAATTTCTAAAACTTCTGAAGAGGTATTTTTCGTTTTCTCAACTTTAGGAATTTCAATTATTTCTTCAGTTACTTTGTTACTTTTTGGTTTAAAAGCTGTTGTGATTTTTTTATGAAGTGTTTTTATCGTTTCTGGTTCGATAACATCAATTTCTTCTAAAATAGGAATTTTGGGGGTTGGTGTTCTTCCAAAATTTTGTGAAGTAATAAAATTAAAAAGAACGGATCTGTCAACAGTATAAGCAGCTGTTTTTTTTAAGGCCTGGTTGTATTTAAAACTATTGGTATTGTTTAATCCTTTTAATTGAATGGCTCTTGCTAATTGAAAATACGGATATTCATTAATAACAGCCTCCAATTGCTCGGTTTTGGCACTGCCAATTGTTGCGGTGTTTTGCATTAAAGCTGTAAAGTCAGTAGTATTCATAGGATTACCATTTTGCTACAGATGCATTAAAAATATCTTGTGCAATACGTTCAATAATTTCGTCAAAAGCATCATCTAAAGCGCTACCAATTAATTGAGCATTTGCGTCATAATCGTAATAATGAGAGAAGTTTTTTTCAAAATTATCATCTTCATTTTTATTATTGAAAAAACGAACATTTACGGTTATTGTTAGCCTGTTTTGCGCTGCTGTTTGCTGTGCAGTTGCGGTCATAGGATTTATTTTATAACCAGTAATTTCACCTTCAAATTGTAAATCTCCTCCAGAACTAACGGAGGTTAAATTTGTTTGAGTATCAAATAAATCTCTTAATTGTGTTGTAAATACTTGACTTAAAGAGGGTTCTACTAAAATAGCTTCATTTGGAAAATAATCTATTTGTACTGTTTTTACATCAGGATTTATATTTGTTCCAGTAAATGAATAAATTCCACAACTTTGTATTGTGATTAGTGTTAGTAATGAGAATAAGATGCCAATTTTTTTCATTTAAATAATGTTGATTTTAAAAATTCAGATTTCAAAGTTAATTAATAAAACTATAAATCGTATTGTTTTATTTTACGATATAAAGTTCTTTCTGAAATACCTAATTCTTTAGCAGCTAATTTTCGTTTTCCATTATTGCGTTCAAGAGATTTTTTTATAAGTTCAATTTCTTTGTCTTGAATAGATAAACTTTCGTCTGCATCAATAGTTTCAGCAAATTCATAATCTTCATCTAAATTGTTATAATTTTCATTAATTCTAACAACTTCAACGTGATTTTCTTCCTGCTCTTTAACAGACTTGTCTTTATATATTTTTTGAATAAGTTGTTTATTTTCTTCTTGAACTTTACCGGTATCGTTACCTTTTAATAAATCAAGTGTTAATTTTTTTAAATCGTTGATATCATTGCGCATATCAAACAAAATCTTATACATTATTTCTCGTTCAGAGGCAAAATCGCTTTTAGATTTATCTCCGCTTATAACAGAAGGTAAATTTGTTCCTTTACTAGGTAAATATTCTAAAATTTTTTGAGCAGAAATAAGTCTATTTTCTTCTACAACAGATATTTGTTC
>NZ_JBFLKT010000431.1:0-4718 GCF_040883305.1 Lutibacter sp. | reverse complement strand
TTCATAAATATTATTACAATAAATCTATTGCTGATGGTTATACACTACGTTTAATTCGTGAAGAAATTGAAACGAGTTATAAATTAACGCTTGCAAAGGCTTTAGAAGAAATAGAAATTCTAAAAGGAAATTCCGACAAAAAAGTGGTGTATTCGCATCATAAGTTTGTAGAACCTATGTTAGATTATATTGTTTCAGATTTTGAAAAAAGTAGAACTTCTATGAATGATGCAACTATTGGAGGAATGGTGGTTTGTGACTCTTCAGATCAGGCAAAAATGATGTTTGAGATTTTCACTTCAAAATATGCACAGCCAACAAATAATTCAGAATTAGAAGCAATGCCAATGGCTGCGGAACCAAAACCAAGTTATGGTAAGCAGAAAAAAGAAGCCGTAAAAGTAAAAAAAGCGGCGGTTATTTTACACGATATTGGCACAAAACAAGATCGGAAAGATTGGGTTGAGGATTTTAAAGAAGGGAAAATTGATTTGTTGTTTGTTTACAATATGTTGTTAACTGGATTTGATGCCAAACGATTGAAAAAATTATACATTGGACGAGTTATAAAATCACATAATTTATTGCAAACGTTAACGCGTGTTAATAGAACCTATAACGATTTTAAATATGGTTACGTAGTTGATTTTGCAGACATACAAAGTGAGTTTGATAAAACCAACAAAGCCTATTTTGATGAGTTACAAAGTGAGTTAGGCGATGAAATGCAATACTATTCTGATTTATTTCTATCACCTGAAGAGATTGAAACACAGATTAATGAAATTAAAGATGCGTTGTTTTATTTCGACACCAAAAATGCTGAAATTTTCTCGCAACAAATTACGAAGATAAGTGATCGTAAACAAATGTTGGAGATTGCAAAAGCATTAAATAACGCGAAGAGCTTATACAATTTAATCCGTTTAAGTGGTAATTACGATTTGTTGGAAAAACTCGATTTTAGAAAACTAACCATTTTATCAAGAGAAGCAAACAATCATTTAGCACTAATAAATACCAAAGAAACCTTAGAAAATAGTGTTGATACTACCAATATTTTAAACATAGCATTAGAAGATGTACTTTTTGCTTTTACCAAAATAAAGGAAGAAGAACTAATTTTAGCCGATCAGTTAAAGAATATTTTACAAAAAACCAGAGAAGGTTTAGCAGGTAATTTCGATCAAAAAGATCCTGTATTTATTTCATTAAAAGAAGAATTGGAACGTTTGTTTAAAAAGAAAAATTTAAGCGAAGTTACCAAAGCCGAAATGGAAGCCAATATTGTAGCTTTAGAGAAAATTTATTCCAAAGCCAAAGAACTGGAACGTAAAAATGAATTGATAAGAGCAAAGTATGAAAACGATGCAAAATATGCACGAATTCATAAACGCTTACTAGAAAAAGATCCGTTAACGGATAGCGAACAAAAATTATTTGAAGTATTGAGCGAACTGAAAGAAGAAGTAGATAACCATATTTTACAAAATTCAAAAATATTAGAAAATGAAAGTTTTGTAGATAAAATGATAGCTCGTTTAGTAATTGTAGAATTTAAGAAGAAAAATATTCCGCTTGATCTTGATAAATCTAAACGCATTATAAACCTAGTAACAAAAGAATATATTAACGAATACAACGGTAACGTAGCTTAAAAATAAAGTGGTTGTCTGGAAATGCCGGTCAACCAGTTAGTGCTATTTTTAGCTTTTAATGGAAGTGTAAAACGATCGGTAATAAGTATGTTAAATTGAAATAGAGATGATTAAGAATTATAAATTACCGAAAATACGAAAAACCATTACTTTAAGTGATTACATTCACTAAAAAACATAACTATTAGTGAATACAATATAAAAATGTATATTTGTTAAAAAAAGAAATATGTATAAGCGTACATTAAAAGATACTATTGAGAGCAAAATAAATAAAGGGAAAGCTATTATAGTAGTTGGTCCAAGACAAGTAGGGAAAACAACTTTAATAAAAGATATAATTAACAATAAAAAGCATCTCTTTTTAGATGGAGACGATCCTACTGTAAGAAACTTGCTAAACAATCCTAATACAGAGCAAATTAAAAGTATTATAGGGGCTAATAAAATTATTTTTGTTGATGAAGCACAAAGAATAGAAGGTATTGGATTGACGCTAAAAATTATAACAGATCAATTTAAAGACGTGCAGTTATTTGTAAGCGGCTCATCATCTTTCGATTTGTCAAGTGCACTAAATGAACCCCTAACAGGAAGAAAATGGGAGTATGAATTATATCCTATTAGTTGGGAAGAGTTTGAAGATAAGCATAATTATTTGGTAGCAGAACAGCAATTAGAAAATAGGTTATTATATGGTTTTTACCCTGATGTTTTAAATAATTCTGGTGAAGAAAAAGACCTTTTAAAACAATTGGTAAATAGTTATTTATATAGAGATATTTTGGCTTACTCTAATATTAAAAAGCCAGAAGTGCTTGAAAAACTAGTTCAAGCCTTAGCGCTTCAATTAGGTAGTGAAGTAAATTATAATGAGTTAGCACAAATAGTTGGTGTAGATAAAAATACAGTTTCAAGTTATATAGATATACTTGAAAAAGGATATGTAGTTTTTAAACTCAACAGTTTTAGCAGAAACCTGCGAAATGAAATCAAAAAAAATAAAAAAATATATTTCTACGATAATGGCGTTAGAAATATGGTATTAGGAAACTTTACCCCTTTAAACTTACGTCAAGATACGGGTGCTTTATGGGAAAATTTCTTAATAGCAGAAAGACTAAAGCAAAACACCTATAAAAGCACAAATGCTAAAATGTATTTTTGGCGCACCAAACAACAACAAGAAGTAGATTTAGTTGAAGAACATAATGGAATTATTACGGGCTTTGAATTTAAATGGAATGCAAAGAAAAAACTCAAATTACCAAAAACCTTTGTAAATGAATACAACGCAAAAGAAGTAATAATTGATAGAACAAATTTCAGAAAGTTTACAATAATATAAGCAATAAAATAAATGACCGATACTGCAAAATTTGAAACCCAAACCAAAGCACTTATAGACGATTTAAAAAGCGTTTGTGCAAATTATGGTTTAGGGAATGATGGAAATGAATTTAAAATTATAACACAGGTATTTTTATACAAGTTTTTAAACGATAAGTTTGCTTTTGAAGTAAAGCAAATAGACAAAAATTTAGCAACCGATGAAAACTGGCAGGAAACCTTAAAAAACTACAGCAAAAACGATTATGAAATGTTGTTGATGCAAGTAAGTGAAGGTACCGCACAATTGCAACCAGAACATTTTATTGCTGCATTGTATCATAACCAGGATAAACCCAATTTTGGGCAATTATTTGATGATACCTTGTTTGCCATTGCAACTGCAAATACCGATATATTTTCGGTAAAAGAAGATGGTGGAGCAAAAGTAATTTTGTTTGATAGAGTAAGTGAATTTGTTTCTCCTTCAAAACGTGATGCTTTTTGCAAGGCTATTATTAACAAACTGGTAAATTTTAGTTTTGAGAAAATATTTAATGAGAAATACGATTTTTACGCTACTATTTTTGAATACTTAATTTCCGATTATAACAAAGATAGCGGCGGTAAATATGCCGAATATTTTACACCACACGCAGTTGCTAAAATTATGGCGGCCTGTTTGGTTACAGATACCAATGTAAGTAACGTAACCTGTTACGATCCCAGTGCAGGATCGGGAACCTTGTTAATGAATTTAGCACACGCTATTGGCGAAGAAAAATGTACTATTTACTCGCAGGATATTTCTCAAAAATCATCTAGTTTGTTGCGATTGAATTTAATTTTAAACAATCTGGTACATTCCATTCAAAATATTATACAAGGAAATACCATTTTACATCCGTATCATAAAAATGAACAGGGAAAATTAGAAACCTTCGATTATATAGTTTCAAATCCGCCTTTTAAATTAGATTTTAGCGATTACAGTGTAGATTTAGATACCAAAGAAAACCACGATCGCTTTTTTGCAGGCATACCAAATGTGCCAAAAGCAAAAAAGGACAGTATGGCAATTTACACCTTGTTTATACAACACATTATGCACTCACTTTCTACAAAAGGAAAAGCGGCTATTGTAGTGCCAACTGGTTTTATTACCGCACAAAGTGGTATTGAAAAGAAAATTAGAACAAAAATGGTGGAAGCTAAAATGTTGGCAGGTGTGGTTTCTATGCCAAGTAACATATTTGCAACTACCGGTACTAACGTAAGTATTTTATTTTTAGACAAACAAAATAAAGGAGATGTAGTGTTAATTGATGCTTCTAATTTAGGAACCAAAGTAAAAGAAGGTAAAAACCAAAAAACAGTATTAAGCGATATTGAAGAACAAAAAATTATTGACACGTTTAATGCTAAAACTGCTGAAGATGATTTTTCGGTAGTAGTAAGTTATAAGGACATTGAAGCAAAAAACTACAGTTTAAGTGCAGGGCAATATTTTGAAGTTAAAATTGAATATATAGATATTTCTGCGGAAGAATTTACTACTAAAATGAACACTTTTGAAACCAATTTAGAAAGTTTGTTTGCTGAAAGTAAAAGTTTGGAAAAAGAGATTCAAAAGAATTTAAAGAGTTTGAAATACGATAAATTATGAATATTAGTAATTTAGGTTCTTTAGGCAAAATTTCTATGTGTAAACGTGTTTTGAAACATCAGACT
>NZ_JBFLKT010000430.1:0-16404 GCF_040883305.1 Lutibacter sp. | reverse complement strand
TTCAAGTTAGAAAAGATGGTTTTATTAATGAAGAAAAAGTTTTTTGTAATAAAGAAAATGAAGGCTCAATTCCAATAAATCACCATTTTAATTTAACAGATAGGTTGGTAAAAGTTGAAGCAACACCTAGTGATGCTGAAATAGTTGTAGATGGAAAAGTAGTTGGTGTTGGAACTTACGATTTAAAAGTTCCTTTTAATAATTGTGTGGAAGTTATTATTAAAAAAGAGAGCTTTTTAAATATTAAAAAGAATTATTGTAATTCTAATGATTATCAAGAACCTCCATTAAGAGATCATTTAGAATTGATTGAAGATGAAGCACATAAGCAATCTATTTCAACCGATTTAGCGAATGTTAATTTTACAATAGCTGTAAGACCTGAAATTGTTGAAGATGATGCCTGGAAGTTATTAGGCTCTATTGTAACAACAGAATTTGATGTTTTAGAAGTAATAGACAAAGAAACTGGTTATATGAGAACTGCTTGGCAAGTTGAAGGATTTAATGGAAGCACTATTAGAACTAGAGTTATTGTAAAACTAGGAGATTCTAATCCTTTAAAATATGTAATGAAAATTAGTAGCGAAAGAGCTGAAGGGGCTGTAAGTGTAAAAGATGATCAGGATTTTGAAGAGTGGAGCAGAATATTAAAGAAATATAAAAATATTATTGAAGAGGCACAATCGAGATTGTAGATTTTTATTAAAAGAGTCAAACTAAAAAGTCGTCATTCCGAACTTGATTCAAGTTGAGGGAAAATTCACTTTTAGACAGCCTTTTTTTTATGCTTATTAAGTAACAGTTAATTTTTCATTAGAAAAATTTTCAAACTCTTTGGTTGTAATAATTTCTTTTATTCGAATAACAGCTTCATATAAATCTAAATACGAAGTATAAAGTGGTGTAATTCCAATGCGTATTAAATTTGGGGGTCTAAAATCTGGAATTACAATTTTTGTGTTTTTATTATTAGGAGCAATCATAGCTCTATTTATTCTATAACTTTCATTGTGTGTTATAGAAATATGTGAACCTCTTTCAGATTCATTTAAAGGAGAAGTAATTTTAAAACCTAAAGGGATCAAATAATGCTCAATCAATTCAATTAAAAACGTAGTTTGTTTTTTACTTTTTGCTTCAATAGTTGACATTCCAGCTTCTAAAATTATATCCAAACCAGGTGCTATTGCTCCTAAAGAAAGAATTGAAGGTGTACTGATTGCAAATTTTTGAATTCCAGAATTTTCAATAAAATCTGGATTAAAATCAAAAGGTTTTTGATGGGCAAACCAAGACCAAATTGGATTGGTAAGTTTATCTTGTAAATCTTTTCGAACATACAAAAATGCAGGCGCACCAGGTCCGCCATTTAAGTATTTATACGTGCAACCAACAGCCATATCCGCATTGGTTTCATTCAATTTGATAGTTGTTGCTCCAGCAGCGTGGGATAAATCCCAAACTACTAAGCTATTTTTATTGTGTGCTAATTTATTGATAGATTTCATATCATATAAAAAAGAACTTTTGTAACTGACTAAACTTAAGGTAATTAATGATGTATTTTTATTAATAGCTTCACGAACTGTGGTAGGATCCATAAAAATTTCATCTGTACTTTCTAATATTTTTAATGTATGATTTTTAAATTGTTGTTTTATAAGTCCTTGAATGATATATAAATCTGTAGGGAAATTTAAATCGTCTGTAATAATTTCAGTTTTTTCTTTTTGAAGAGCAAGTGAAGCAGCTAATAATTTATATAAATTTAAAGAAGTTGTGTCTCCAACAAAAATTTCATCTGGTTGCGCACCTACAATTTTAGCAATTTTTGTTGCAATATCTTTAGAAAGGTCTATCCAATGTTCGTTCCAACTTCTAATAAGTTTGTTTCCCCATTGGTTTTCTACAATATTAGTAGTAGTTTCTATGGTTTTAATCGGTAATTTCCCTAATGAATTTCCATCTAAATAAATTAAAGAAGAATCTGTTACAAATTTATCCTTAAAACTTTTTAAGGAGTCTGCACTATCTAGTGTTTCTGCTTTTTCTAAAAAACGATTCATATTAAAAATTTGTTTAAAACAATGTCATAATTTCATCAACCCAAAGTTGATGCATTTCTCCAGAAAAATGCAAACCATCGCTTGCAAAAAATTGGCTTTTATTGAGCGCTTGTCTCGAAACAGGAGTTATATCAACAAATTTAATATTCATTTTAAGTGTTTCTTCCTTTTTGACAGTATTAAAAAGATCAATTTCTTTACTAATTTTTGAACGGTCTCTATTTTCGGCATACGGACTAACAGCCCAATCTGGGATTGAAACTACAATAACATTTCCACGGTTATTTCCAGCAAAAGAAATAGCCATATTTAATAATTCAATAAATTCTGTTCTAAATACGTCAATAGAATTTCCTCGGTATTGATTGTTTACTCCAATTAATAAGGTAACCAAATCATATTTTTCAGAAATATTTTCCTGTAATATGGCACTTTTTAATTCGCCCGTGGTCCAGCCAGTTTGTGCAATAATTTTAGGAGCATTAAAATTATAATCTTTTGCATTTAAGTCATTTACAAGCAGTACAGGGAAACGATCATTTTCGGGTACACTTTGTCCAATGGTATAGCTATCTCCTAATGCTAAATAATTTTTAGTTGTATTGTTTTCTGGCTCCATTTCTACTGGTGTTTCTTGTTCAGCTTCAAAAAAATCATTTTTATTGGATTTTTCATTACAAGAAGTAATTGCTAAAATTAGCATTAACATTATTTTAATTTTAGTCATTTTAGTTAGAACTTTATTTTAATAATATTTCGATAAATATAAATTAAAAAAATTACAATAATTTAATTTTACAAAGCATCATTTTTTTATAAAAATTAAACAATACTAACAGCTTAAAAAAAATCTAATTAAAAAGCTGAACCTTTTCGATTCAGCTTTTTACAATATTGGTTATTTTACTTTTTATTTTTCAGAAAAGGAAGCAATAAAACCACTACTTTTTCTAGCGAAATAGAAAATATAGAAATAACAAAGTATCATTAGAAATAGCGCAGGTTTAAAATCAAACTGATCCGTTAATAAACCATATAATGGTGGAATAATTGCACCACCTACAATTGCAGTACATAAAATACCAGATGCTTGTGGTTTGCGCTCTCCTAAACCAGTTAACGACAATGAGAAAATTGTTGGGAACATAATTGAATTAAATAATCCAACTAATAATATAGACCACATTGCAACAAATCCGCTTGTTAACATAGAAATAGCTAATAAAGAAATTGCCATAGTTGCAAATATTGCCAATACTTTTGCAGGAGCAACAATTCTTGTTAAATAGGCTCCAATAAATCTACCAACCATTGCTCCAGTCCAATAAAACAATACAAATGCACCAACAATTGCTTTGTTATCTACATTGGCCAAATCTTGTTGAACAACCATTTCAGATATTGCAGACATCCATTCGCTGTTTCTAATTAATTCTGGCATTCCCATACTTAAAAAGTAATTTACCAAATAACTACCAATAGCAACTTCTGCACCTACATATAAAAAGATACCAACAGCACCCATTTTTAAAATCTTGTGTTTTAAAGCTTCACCATAACCTAAACCTTCACCTTCTTTTTTTTCTAAAATATTAGGTAATTTAATAAAGGAAACAATAAAAGCTAATAATAGTAAAGAAGCTGCTAAAAATATAAAAGGACTTTGAACAGCAGAAGCTTCTTGTAAATAATAAGCTTCTTTTTCAGTTGAACCTAAACTGTTAATGGCGTCGCTACTTTTTATAGAATCACTTAATAAAAACATAGCCCCAATAGCTGGTGCAATTGCAGTTCCTAAACTGTTAAATGCTTGCGATAAATTTAATCTACTTGATGCCGTTTCTTCACTACCTAACACTGCAACATACGGATTTGCAGCTACTTGTAAAACTGTCATTCCTCCTGCTAACACAAAATATCCTAATAAAAATACGGGAAAAGTTCTATATGCGGCAGCCGGATAAAACAATAAACAACCAACTCCCATAATGGTTAATCCTAATAAGATACCTTTTTTATAGCCTATTTTAGAAAGTATAAATCCGGAAGGAATAGAAAGTAATCCATAAGCCGTAAAAAACGCAAATTGTACCAAGCCAGCCTGAAAAAAGGTAAGTTCAAATACTTCTTTTAATCTCGGAATTAAAGAGTCTACTAATACCGTAATAAATCCCCACATAAAAAATAATGAGGTTAGTATATAAAATGCTTTGCTGTATTTTTTAGTTGTATTCAAACTATTTAAGTTTTAAGGTTATTTTATTTGAAGGAATAAATATATAATTATTATTGTAAATAACAGTTGTTTTTATACCAATAGCGAATGAAATTAGATAGACGTTGTTTTTAACAAGTTAATTGTCAATTTTTTTTTGGAAAAATCATATCAAAATAGTAAAAACAAATAAATGCTTTTAAACTTAAATCTAAATAGTATATTTGCACCGCTAAAAATTTAAAATATGAAGGCAGGAATTGTGGGATTACCAAATGTTGGAAAATCAACGTTATTTAATTGTTTATCAAATGCTAAAGCTCAAAGTGCCAACTTTCCGTTTTGCACTATAGAACCTAATGTTGGTGTAGTAAATGTGCCAGATAGCAGAATTGCTAAATTGGAGGAATTAGTGAAACCTGAGCGCGTTCAAATGGCAACAGTTGATATTGTTGACATTGCAGGTTTAGTTCGTGGAGCAAGTAAAGGTGAAGGATTGGGAAATCAATTTTTAGCAAATATTCGTGAAACTGATGCGATTATTCATGTAATCCGTTGTTTTGATAACGATAATATTGTACATGTTGACACTACAGTTGATCCAGTTAGAGATAAAGAAACCATTGATATTGAACTTCAATTAAAAGATTTTGAAACCTTAGAAAAAAGGCTAGAGCGTGTTAAAAAAACTGCTAGAACTGGAAATAAAGAAGCTCAAAAAGAATTAGATGTACTTTTAAAAGTTAAAGATGGTTTAGAAGCTGCAATTTCTGTTAGAGCAATTGATTTTACAGAAAAAGAGCGAGAAGAATATATTAAGCCATTACAATTTATTACAGATAAACCTACATTATATGTTTGTAATGTAGATGAAGATTCAGCAGTAGATGGAAATGCATATGTTGATGCTTTAAAAGAAGCTGTGAAAGATGAAAATGCTGAAATTATTATGCTAGCTGTTGGAATGGAAGCTGATATTACAGAATTAGAATCTTACGAAGAACGTCAAATGTTTTTAGAAGATATGGGTTTAAAAGAACCGGGTTCTTCAGTATTAATTAGAGCAGCTTACAAATTATTAAATCAGCAAACTTATTTTACAGCAGGTGTAAAAGAAGTAAGAGCTTGGACTATAAATATTGGAGATTCTGCACCACAGGCTGCTGGAGTTATCCATACAGATTTTGAAAAAGGGTTTATTAGAGCTGAAGTTATAGCTTATGATGATTTTGTGAAATACGGAAGTGAAGCAAAAGTTAAAGAAGCTGGTAAAATGCGTGTTGAAGGTAAAGAATACATTGTAAAAGATGGAGATGTAATGCATTTTAGATTTAATGTCTAAGGATATTTATAAAAAAATTAGTTAAAAACGCTGTTAATAATTATTTTAATAGCGTTTTTTTTATTTCTTATTCTAAAATAGTACTTTAGCACATCTTCAAGAATAGCACTAAAATAAATGGCAGAACAAACATCGTATACCGAGGATAATATTCGCTCATTAGACTGGAAGGAACATATTAGAATGCGTCCAGGTATGTATATTGGAAAGTTAGGTGATGGATCGTCCCCTGACGACGGTATTTACATTTTAATTAAAGAAGTTTTAGACAATTCTATTGACGAATATGTAATGGGAGCAGGTAAAACTATAGAAGTTTCCGTTAAAGAAGATACCGTAACAATCCGCGATTATGGTCGTGGTATTCCATTAGGAAAGGTGGTAGATGTTGTTTCTAAAATGAATACTGGTGGAAAATACGATTCTAAAGCATTTAAAAAGTCCGTTGGTTTAAATGGAGTTGGAACCAAAGCCGTAAATGCACTTTCATCTTATTTTAAGGTTCAATCATATAGGGACGGAAAAACTGTTTTTGCTGAATTTGAACAAGGAAATATCACACTTGAAGAAAAACCACAAGAATCTACAAATAGAAAAGGAACAAAAGTAACCTTTGTACCTGATAGAAGTATTTTTACAAAATTCAAATATAGAAATGAATATATTGTGAAAATGATTAAAAATTATGTGTATCTAAATACTGGATTAACTATAGTTTTTAATGGGGAAAAATATTTTTCAGAAAATGGTTTAAAAGATTTATTAGAAGAAAATATTGCTGATGAATTTATGCTGTTTCCAATTATTCATTTAAAAGGTGAAGATATTGAAGTGGCAATTACTTACAGCAAAGCCCAATATAGCGAAGAATACCATTCTTTTGTTAATGGGCAACATACTACACAAGGAGGAACCCATCAAAATGCTTTTAGAGAAGCCATTGTAAAAACAGTACGCGAATATTTTGGTAAAAATTATGAAGCTTCAGATATTCGAAAATCCATAGTTTCTGCCATCAGCGTAAAAGTTATGGAACCTATTTTTGAAAGTCAGACTAAAACAAAGCTGGGTTCAACAGAAATGGGAGGAGGTTTGCCAACTGTAAGAACTTTTATCACCGATTTTGTAAAAAGAAATCTAGATAATTATTTACATAAAAATCCAGATGTTGCAGAAAAAATTCAGAAGAAAATTTTACAAGCTGAAAAAGAGCGAAAAGACTTATCTGGAATCAGAAAACTAGCACGTGAACGCGCTAAAAAAGCAAGTGTTCACAATAAAAAATTACGTGATTGCAGAGTACATTTAAACGATTTAAAAAAGGAAAATCGTTTAGAAAGTACCTTATTTATTACGGAGGGAGATTCTGCAAGTGGTTCTATTACAAAATCTAGAGATGTAAATACACAAGCTGTTTTTAGTTTAAGAGGAAAACCCTTAAACTCATATAATATGAGTAAAAAAATAGTGTATGAAAACGAAGAATTTAATTTATTACAAGCAGCTTTAGATATTGAAGATGGCTTAGAAAATTTAAGATATAATAATATTGTAATTGCAACAGATGCCGATGTGGATGGAATGCATATTAGATTGCTTTTAATTACTTTCTTTTTACAGTTTTTTCCAGAATTAATTAAAGAAGGTCATTTGTATATTTTAGATACACCGTTGTTTAGAGTACGTGATAAAAAACAAACATTTTATTGCTATACGCCTGAAGAAAAGCAAGATGCAATTAAAAAGTTAAAGGGAAAACCAGAAATGACCAGGTTTAAGGGTTTAGGAGAAATTTCTCCCGATGAATTTGTACATTTTATTGGAAACGATATTCGTTTAGATCCTGTGATGTTGGATAAAGAAACATCTATTGATAAATTACTCGAATTTTATATGGGGAAAAACACCCCAGACAGACAAAAATTTATCATTCAAAATTTAAAAGTAGAATTAGATATAGTTGAGGAATGAAATTCTTGAAGTTTGAAGTGGCTAAATTGCCTAAAGTACTTTGAGTTTTAGTTATGAATTACGAATTAAATACCAACTATCAGATACCAAATACTATTAAAAAATAATGCAAGAAGAAAATAACGAACCAATAAAAGAGGAATTCGGAAACCAAGAAACCATTACCAAGGTAACTGGAATGTATAAAGATTGGTTTTTAGATTATGCTTCTTATGTGATTTTAGAGCGTGCAGTTCCAGGAATTCGAGATGGTTTTAAACCCGTACAACGTAGAATAATGCATTCTATGAAAGATTTAGATGATGGTCGTTATAATAAAGTTGCAAATATTGTTGGGCACACAATGCAATACCATCCGCACGGAGATGCTTCAATTGCAGATGCTATGGTGCAAATTGGTCAGAAAGAATTATTGATCGATATGCAAGGAAACTGGGGAAATATATTGACTGGTGACCGTGCAGCAGCATCACGTTATATTGAAGCACGTTTGTCTAAATTTGCATTAGATGTTGTTTTTAATCCAAAAACCACGGAATGGCAAGCTTCTTATGACGGAAGAAGAAAAGAACCGATAGATTTACCTGTTAAATTTCCAATGCTATTGGCGCAAGGTGCTGAAGGAATTGCAGTTGGACTTTCAACAAAAATTTTACCTCATAATTTTAATGAATTAATAGATGCTTCAATAAAACATTTAAAAGGTAAAATTTTTACATTATTTCCTGATTTTGTAACTGGAGGAACTGCAGATGTTTCAAATTATAACGATGGAAAAAGAGGTGGAAAAATTAGATCGCGTGCAAAAATATCGCAGCTCGATAAAAAAACATTGGTAATTACTGAAATTCCGTTCGGAACAACAACCTCAAGTTTAATTGATTCTATTTTAAAAGCAAACGATAAAGGCACCATAAAAATAAAACAGATTGAAGATAATACTGCAGCAAATGTTGAAATTCTAGTGCATTTACCAAATGGAATTTCACCAGATAAAACCATTGATGCATTATTTGCTTTTACAAATTGCGAAAATTCAATTTCTCCGTTGTGTTGTGTTATTGAAGATAATAAACCTGTGTTTATTGGTGTTTCAGAAATTTTACGACTTTCTACAGATCATACACTAGAATTATTAAAGAAAGAGCTTGAAATTCAGTTAAATGAATTAGAAGAACAATGGCATTTTGCGTCATTAGAACGTATTTTTATTGAAAACAGAATTTACCGGGATATTGAAGAAGAAACCACTTGGAAAGGTGTTATAAAAGCCATCGATACTGGTTTAAAACCACATATAAAACATTTAAAACGAGCAATTACCGAAGAAGATATTGTGCGTTTGACCGAAATACGAATCAAAAAAATATCAAAATTCGATATTGATAAAGCAAAACAATTTATTGATAGTTTAGAAGATAAAATTGCAGAAGTTAAACATCATTTGGCAAATTTAGTTGACTATGCAATCGACTATTTTAAAAACTTAAAAACCAAATATGGAAAAGGTAAAGAACGTAAAACCGAAATCCGTTTATTTGATGATATTGTCGCTACAAAAGTAGTAATGCGAAACACAAAACTGTATGTAAACAGAGAAGAAGGTTTTGTTGGAACTTCCTTAAAAAGAGATGAATATGTAGATGATTGTGCAGATATAGATGATGTTGTTATTTTCAGAAAAGACGGCGTTATGATGGTAACAAAAGTAGATGCAAAAACTTTTGTTGGAAAAGACATTATTCATATTGCAGTATTCAAAAAGAAGGATAAACGAACTGTCTATAATATGATTTATAGAGATGGTAGAAATGGTCCCAGTTATATGAAGCGATTTAATGTTACAAGTGTTACGCGTGATAAAGAATACGATTTAACAGCTGGCTCTAAAGCTTCAGTTGTGCTGTATTTTACTGCAAATCCTAATGGTGAAGCAGAAACAGTTACTATTAATTTACGGGCTGTTGGAAGTATAAAAAAATTGAAATGGGATATTGATTTTTCTGATTTAGCAATTAAAGGAAGAGGCGTAAAAGGAAATACAGTTACAAAATATGCCATTAAAAAAATTGAACTAAAATCCGAGGGAGTTTCTACGTTAAAACCACGTAAAATATGGTTCGATGAAACTGTACAACGTTTAAATGTTGATGACAGAGGAGAGCTTCTAGGTGAATTTAGAGGCGAAGATAGGTTGTTGATAATCAATCAAAAAGGACAGGTGAAAACAATAAAGCCTGAGCTTACCACACATTTTGATTCAGATATGATTGTGCTGGAAAAATGGATTCCAGAAAAACCAATTTCAGCAATTTATTTTGATGGTGAAAAAGAACGTTATTATATAAAACGTTTTATGATTGACAATCCGAACAAAGAAGAAGTCTTTATTTCTGAACATCCAAAATCGCAATTAGAAATTGTGTCAACAGATTACAGACCTATGGCTGAAATCCAGTTTTCTAAACGCAGTTTAGAAAATATGGGGGTTAATTTAGAAGAATTTATTGCTGTAAAAGGTATAAAAGCTCAAGGAAACCAATTAACTACAGATAAAATTAAAACAGTAAATATGCTAGATCCTTTGCCTTATGAAGCTCCAATAGTTAATGAGGTTGAAGTAAATGATGAAGAAATTATAGATAATTCTTCAAAAGGAGATGACGATAAAAAAGATGATAAAGGGCAAACAGCTTTATTTTAAAATTTATAAATAAAAAACTCAACAAACATAATTTACTTATTGTTGGTGTTTTTCACTAATAATAATACATTGTAGGATAGATTTCTTTGTGAACATAAATTTACTCTAATTTTTCATAAAAAGTAAACTCATAATGTTGCATTAATTCTGGATGTGCAATTTTAATAATATCTTTTAAAACCAAATCTGGTCGGGCAGGAGCCAATTCAAAATATAGAATACCTCCAGTTTCACCGCGTTTGTTTACAAAAGAATATACTTCTTTATTTTGAAATGCTTTAAATTTTGAATTGATATCATTAGCTTTTTCAAGTTGTTTTAAAGAGTTATAAAAGCTTGGAGCAATCCATAATTCTGCATTTATTCCTTTTTCAAAAACATTTTCAATATTTAGGGATAAACTACCATTTCCTTTAGAATCTGACCATAAATAATGGGTGTTTGCATCTTTTAAAAATGTAGCTTCAAAACTATTTCCAGCAGGTAAATTCCAAATATCTTTAAATAAACCACCAGAAAGAATAGTTGGCTTAAGACTAGATTTTAAAGCTGTTTTTTTTGCATTTAAATAAGCTGTTTCAATAGTTGAAAAAATACTATCAGCTACTGCTTCTTGATCAAACAATACTCCAAAAAGTTTAATCCATTCTGCACGTCCAAGCGGAGTTTCTTCTAACCAATCACCATTTAAAATCACTGGAATTCCTAATTGCTGAATATTTGTAAACATTTTATTATTACTGTTAATTGAAAATCCAATAACAGCATCTGGATGCAATTCAAGTAATAATTCGGTGTTGATGCGTTCTTCGTTTCCAAGATCTTTAATTATACCTTTATCAATTAATGTTCTTGTTCTTTTTGAAGAAATATAGGAAGTGTTTGGATATCCAATTAATTTATTTTCAACACGTAATAATTCCAACATTGGTATATGTGTTGTACTTGTAACGACTATTGATTTTAGAGGAATTTGAATAGTATTTTTAGTATTTGGAGTATTTTTTTTAGTTAAAATAAATTCAAAAGTTTCTTTTGAATTTTGATAAGGAGCTTTAATAAGTAACTTTTTATAATCTTTAAATTGTTGAATTTCAAAACCTTTTGCATACTTTATATTGGTTTCGGTATCATTATTTTCCGAATTTAATTCTACTTGTTTTTTGTGTTTACACGCATTAAAAATTACAATAATTAATACGATTGTTACTAAGTGCAAACTGGATAATCTCATTTAAAATAAATTTAGGCAAATGTAATATTTTTGATTTTTAATAGTATTAAATTATGCTAATTTAATTACATTTGCAGCAGATTATGGTTTTCTTTTAAACAATCTGTTTGAAAGAATTAAAAGGGAATTCGGTTAAAATCCGAGGCTGTTCCCGCAACTGTAAGCTTAGCCAATATTATTGGTGGTTGTTATTAAACTTTAACCACTGTTCTTTAAGAATGGGAAGGTTCGTAACAATACGCAAGCCAGGAGACCTGCCAAAATCGCAATAGTTCAAACTTTCGGGAGAAAGGTTTGGGTATGGTTCTCTGTACTTAAAAACTTACCTGATTTAGTATTAATTAAATCTAACAAAAGTAAAATGAAAAAAAGATTTCATTTAAGTTGGTTATGCTTATTATTGGCATTTATCAATGTATTTGCTCAAGAAAAAAAAGAAAATGTTGAGCAATTAGAAGAAGTAGTAGTAACTGCTACAAAATTTGCAATTAAAAAAGAATTGATTGGTAAAGTTATTTACCAAATCAAATCTAATGAAATTGACAATTTAAAAGGTAAAACAGTTGTAGATGTTTTAGATAACATTGCGGGAATTCAAATTAATGGTACAAACAATTCAGCTGGAAAAAACAAAAGTATGTATATAAGAGGAGGCAGAGATCGCCACGTTTTAGTTTTAATTGACGGAGTTCCGGTTAGTGATCCTTCTGGAGTTAACACTACTTTTGATTTACGTTTGTTAACATTAAGTCAGGTTGAGTCCATAGAGGTTATGAATGGAGCTGCAAGTACTTTATATGGTTCTGGCGCAGCAACAGGTGTAATTAATATTAAACTAAAAAAAGCAAGTGCGGAAGCAATTTTATTAAATTATCAAACCTCAATTGGAACTAATAATTCACAAAAAGATTCAAAATTAAATTTTAACGATTTTAATCAAAATGTTTCTATAAATGGAACATCAAATAAAGTTAATTATTTGGCAACCTTTAATACTTCAAAAACAGAGGGTTTATCTGAAGCAAGTGAAGAAAATAGTTCTGAGAAATTTGAAAGCGATCCTTTAAAAACAACAAATGCATTTTTAAGATTTGGCTATAATTTTAATAAAAAGGTAACTTTTCAGATATTTGGAAATTATGATAAGGATGTTTATGATTATGATGCCGGTGCTTTTTCTGATTCTGAAATAAACAATGGAGAAACCAAACAACAACGAGTAGGAATAACGTCTAATTATAATTATACAGAAGGTAGTTTTGCTCTAACAGCTTCCTATAATAATATTAAGAGGGTTTTAAATAGTTTTAATAGCTGGACCAATGCTACAGATTATTATGAATATACCGGTAAAACCTATCAATTTGATGTTGTAAATAATTATAAATTTTCGAATGAATTTCAGCTAATCACTGGTTTAAATTTTCAAAAACAAAGTAATCTAACTAACAGCCCTTATGGAAGTATTGATGAAGAATTGGCTAATTATAAAACAATCGATCCATATATAACTGCTGTTTTTAATAGTGCATCAGGTTTTAATTTAAATACTGGGGTACGTTTGAATAATCATACTGAATACGGAAATCATTGGGTATATAATGTGAATCCATCGTTTAATTTCACTAATAATTTTAGAGCAATATCTTCAATAAGCACTGCATTTATCGCTCCAAGTACCTACCAATTGTTTTCTCAATATGGTAACTTAGATTTGGATCCTGAAGAAGTTCAATCTATGGAAGGAGGGTTTGTATTTTCAATAAAAGGTAAACTTGAATTTAATTCACTTTTCTTTTACAGAGAAGAGGATAACGCCATTATTTTACCTGATTTTATTACGTATAGAAATGCAGAAGAAACTTTAATAGCTAGAGGTATTGAAACAGGAGTTTCTATTAATGTATTTGAGGATTTAGGGATTAAACTAGGGCATACTTATACCAGTAAAAGTAGTGACTTGGATTATATACCAAAAAATAAATTCACTGCATTGCTAGAAACAAATAGTGTAAAAAACACCTACCTTTCGTTAAGGTTTAAGAGTATTTCAAAAAGAACTTATTTTGATCAATATGGAACAGGTACAAATCTTGAATTTGACGCATATAGTTTAGTTGATCTATATGCAAGCCATTCTTTATTAAAGGATAGATTATCACTGTTTATTCAAATAAATAATGTATTTAACAGTGAATATGTGGAAACTATGGGATACACTACTTTAGGTAGAAATTTTAAAATAGGACTTGATTTTAAGTTTTAAAAAAGCTCGTTTAATAAAAAAACCATCTTAATCTAATAGTTAAGAAGGTTTTTTTATTAAAATAAATTTCTTACTTCATCTTTTATAAAAGCCAATGCAGTTGATGAAGGTGATGCATTTTCTAACATTTTTCTTAAAATGGCTTCACGTAATTCTTGAGCAGTTTTAATTTCTTCATTTAATTCAGTTTGTTTTATTAATTGAATTGTTGCGTTTTTTGAAGCAATAATTACACTCCAGCATTTTTCTGAAATATATATTTGTTGCGATAAATTGTGCTCAAATTCTTGTTCAATGGTGTTTATAATACTCAGTGCATACGCTTCTTTATCGTTATTGATGGAAGTAATTCTTAATAATAATTTGGCAGGATTAATGCGTTCTAAAAACAATGTCATTCTTTCATAAGCTTGCAGTCTAATAGGTAAAGCGTGCTGCTGATTTTCTTTTAAAAGCATTAGTTTTATACGTTGCTGTTCAAAGTTTGTATGGTTCATAAAAAAATAATAAGCAACGGCTCCTGTTATAATAGCAGGAATTGTATATGTCAATAATTCAATAATTTTTTCCAATTTTATGTTGTTTAAAGATCTTACAAAAATAGACTTAGTAAAAGAAATATACAATTAAGTACATAAAATTATAGTATATTTAATGAATGCTTCAAATTTTGTAGAAATAAAAACGTCTGTAGGTTATGTGTAACAATCGTTACATTTGAAAATTATATTAATGACAATTATCAGTAATTATGGTTACTTAAGGCTATAAATTTGCTATAAATTAATTGTAAGTATTAAATTATAGTACAAAACAATTGTTACAAAACTAATAAACAAACAATATTATGAAAAATTTACTAAGATTAGCAGTTTTATTATTTACAACGGCTACGTTCTCTCAGGCAGGTCATATTATGCAAGGAGTAGGTGCCGTTAATATGTCTATGGGTGGAGCTGCAACAGCACAACCAATTGATATTAGTGGAGCTTTGCAATGGAACCCAGCTTCAATTTCAACTTTTAATAGTAAAATTATAAATTTTGATTTAGGATTATTCTTTTCTTCACCTGAATTAAGTGCAACATTACCAGCAGGAATGTTAGGAGAAGGAGCTCCTTCTGTTTCAGGAATAACTAAAGATGATAGAGGTGTTTCTCCAATGCCTGCATTAGCAATGGTTTGGGGTAAAGAAGATAGTAAACACACCTTTGGTGTTTCTGCTTTTGGTATTAGTGGTTTTGGAGTTACTTTTCCTGAAGAAGCCAATAACCCTATGAGTCCTAGTTTTAATCCAATGGAAAACTCAAACCCAATTAATTACCCTCAACAAGCAATGGGATTTGGACATTTAGAATCTGATTATATGTTGTTGCAAATTGGAGTAACTTGGGCGTATGAGATTTCAGATAATTTCTCAATAGGTATCGAGCCAACTTTAAATTATGGAGCGTTAGAATTAGCACCAAATCCAACTGCCAGTCCAACTGCCGCAGGTTATGGTATAAGTGATAAGGCTTCTGCAATTGGTTTTGGAGGTCAAGTAGGTCTATTTTACGAATCTGATGGAGGTTTTAAGTTAGGAGCTTCTTATAAAACTACACAATCTTTTGGCGATTTAGAATTTGAAAATACGCATTTAGATAACCAAAAAACTACCAACAGTTTTAATATGGATTATCCTGCTATACTTTCTTTTGGTACAGGTTATTCTAATGAAACAATTGATTTAGCGTTAGATTATAGAATGGTTGATTATGAAAACACTGATGGTTTTGCGGAAAAAGGATGGACTCAAACAGGTTCTGTAGCAGGTTTTGGTTGGAAAAACATTAATATAATTTCTGTTGGTTTACAATATAAAGGTTTTGAAAAATTACCATTAAGAGTTGGTTATACGTATAGTAGCAACCCAATTGATGAAGAATTGGCATTTTTCTCTACACCAGCAACTGCTGTTATTGCGAATGCATTTCAACTAGGTTTTGGATATGAGTTTAGTGATAACTTTACATTAAATGGTGTGTATCATCATGGATCAAGTGATGGAAAAACAGAAGGTCAAGTATTAAACCCTATGATGGCTTCTGCTTCAAATCCTTATGGTGCAATTCCAGGAACTAATGTAGGTTATGAAATGACTACAGATATGATTATGTTAGGAATATCTTATACTTTTAATAAATAGAATTATAATCAAATTACAATCAAAAAGACCTGATATTTAATATAAATATCAGGTCTTTTTTTTAAAAGCTATTTAAAAAACAACTATTATTTTAAAGTACCAATCATGTTTTCAGGTTTTACCCAAGCGTCATATTCTTCAGCAGTAACATAGCCCAATTGAACAGCTGTTTCCTTTAAAGTTGTTCCATTTTTATGTGCAGTATTTGCAATTTCTGCAGCTTTATAATACCCAATTTTAGTATTTAGAGCAGTAACTAACATTAAAGAGTTATTTACTAAATCATTAATTCTAGAATAATTTGGCTGTATTCCAATGGCACAATTTTCATTAAAACTAACGCAAGCATCGCCAATTAAACGAGCAGATTGTAAAAAGTTTGCAGCCATAACTGGTTTAAAAACATTCAATTCAT
>NZ_JBFLKT010000429.1:0-6568 GCF_040883305.1 Lutibacter sp. | reverse complement strand
TTTAACTCTTCAAGTTTCTTGTTTTCGTTCCAATTGTTGATTTGCAATGCAATTAAAATTCCAATAACAACAAGTATAATTTCTCCAATGGCATACTTAAAATATTTACCAGTCTTTCCTTCTGAAAGTAAGTTTTGTCTAATTTTTCTAAAGAATTTTATCATTTGGTTAATGGTTTGTAATAATGAAGCAGCACGTACTTGAGAATGATTTGTACAGACGATAATTCGAAGGATTTTCAATTGTACAAATCGGTTGTTTTTTAATTCAAATCTTTATTTGCTTCTATCCCTTAAATTATTTTATTTCTATATAAGCTTCAATTAGCTTCATTAATTTTTCCATTTCGTTTTTGAATCTCACATGATCTCTATTAATAACACCTTTTAGAAATGTTAACCTATAGGCGACAATATTTTTGTAATAAGAATCACTCCATAATTTTTCATAATTTAAAGGTGTTGCTGATTCTTGAAACCGTATATTCTGAAAGTTTTCCAAATAATATGAACGTAGTATCTCATTAACCCAAATTTCAATTTCATAAATTTTATCATTTGTAGAGTATTCCGATTCAAAAACAATAATCAATTGCCTTCTTAAATCTCTATTTTTAATCAGATTGAGACTATTCAGTTTTAAATCTTCATAGTTCGCTTTTTCCATTGAAAAGAATCTAAATCCATATACAGCTCCAAATAGAGGGTCAAGTGAACTACTGTACACAGGTGCTTTTTCTTTTAATAAGCTATCTAAAATTGTGATACGCTCAATTCCCTTTTCAGTATTTTTTTGCAAAAGTTCTAGTTTGGCATAATCTAATTGTAATCCTTTATATATTTCATTCAAAGCTTCTTTTTCATAAATACTATCTTTCTTATCACTTTTCCATTGAGTTGCAGAAATAGCTATTACTACTCCTATAATAATGAGTAAAATCTCTCCAATTGCATATAAAACATACTTACTAACTTTGTTTTCAATCAATAGTTTTTGTCTAATTTTTCTAAAGAATTTTATCATGGTTAATGGTTGATTTTAATAAGAACATCAATCTAATAAAAGCAACAACTAAATACTTCAATCCATTAATTTTAGGGGATACACAAATTGCTAATTACTTATAAATCTAATATTTAATTGATGAAGAAAGGAGTTATTCAACAATCTATTTCTTAAAATTATCAGGTGTTAAATAGCAGTTTTAGAAAAGCAGTTTCTGTTTTCATAATTGATTTTTTTAGTTAGTTGGAGCTAAATTTAATAAAAAAAACTGAATAAGTATGATTTAAACTATTGAATAACTTTTAGTTACAAGGCAATATTAAAGCAATTAATACTTTTAAAAAACGTAAAATACAACAAATGGATTTCTAAGTTTTTAACTACTTTTGCCCTATGATAATTACAGATACACACACGCATTTATACAGCGAGCAATTTAATGAAGATAGAAACGAAATGATTCAACGCGCAATTGATGCAGGCGTTTCTCGCTTTTTTATTCCAGCTATAGATTCAACCTATTTGGATGCCATGTTAGATTTAGAAAAAGAATTTCCAAATAATATGTTTTTAATGATGGGTTTGCATCCAACGCACGTAAAAGAAAATGTTGAAGAAGAATTGGCATTTGTAAAAAAATGGTTGGATAAGCGCAATTTTTATGCGGTTGGTGAAATTGGAATCGATTTATTTTGGGACAAGACTTTTTTGAAGCAGCAGCAATATGCCTTTAAAACACAAATTGAATGGGCAAAAGAAAAAAACTTACCAATTGTAATACATTGCAGAGATGCATTTGACGAAATTTTTGAAGTTTTAGAAGCAATAAAAGACGCTAAACTTTTTGGTGTTTTTCATTGTTTTACAGGAACTTTAGAACAGGCTAAAAAAGCAATTTCCTACAATATGAAATTAGGTATTGGTGGTGTTGTCACTTTTAAAAATGGTAAAATAGACCAATTTTTAAATGAAATCCCTATTAAAAATATTGTGTTAGAAACAGACGCTCCTTATTTAGCTCCAACTCCGTATCGTGGAAAAAGAAACGAAAGTAGTTATATTACCAAAGTATTAGATAAATTAGTTGACATATATGGATTGAGTCAACAAGAAATTGCAGCAATAACTACTCAAAACTCAAAAGACGTTTTTGGAATTTAATCTTATTCAATTTTTATAAATGGCAAATCCGAATAATCAGGCAATATAAGTTCACCTTCCGAATTAATAGTATATTTTGTTGTAATTACGGTACCCAACTCATCAATTGTAAGGCTAGTTTCATCAGCGCTCCAATTAATTGTAAAACTTGAAGAAATAATTTGGGTTTCCATAGTCCCAGATCGTACAGTTTTAAAGCCTAATCCATTAGAATTAAAAGTCAATTTATACTCAAAATCATTTCTGAAATCGTTTCGAATCCATTCACCAATCAATTGGTTAGAATAATCATTCTCATCATCAGTATCACAAGATATTGATAAGGTGATAAATAAAAGAATTAAAAGAAATTTATTTTTTTTCATAACTAAACAAAGTTAATATAAAAATACTTTCAAAAGCTTATTGACTGATAAACAGCGTGTCTTTCTAACAATTGGCACGTTCTTATAAATAAATGTATCTTTAAAACCCATAAATGAAACTCAAATACGTTGGAACAATTAAAAACAACCTACTACAAAACACCTATTGGTATCGCTAAAATTGAAGGTAATGCTGATGGAATTTCAGCGATTTCGGTTTTAGATGAAGAAATTGAAAGTTCTTTAGATATTCCAATTTGTTTACAAGATTGTGTGCAACAATTAGATGCATATTTTAAAGGTGAAAGAACTAATTTCAATTTAAAACTAAACCCACAAGGAACTGAATTTCAGCAAAAGGTTTGGAAAGAATTAACAAATGTTCCCTTTGGAAAAACAAGGACTTATTTAGAGCAATCCAAATTACTTGGCAACGTAAAAGCCATTAGGGCAGTTGCCTCAGCCAATGGCAAAAATCCGATTTGGATTGTAATTCCGTGTCATAGAATTATTGGAAGCGATGGTTCTTTAACAGGTTACGCTGGCGGTTTATGGCGAAAAAAATGGTTGTTAGAACACGAAAATCCTACAACCCAACAATCATTATTTTAAACTATTTTTGTTGAAATTACGTTAGTTTGAAAATGAAAAAAGGTTTACTCTTATTATTTCTTTTAGTTAGTGTAATTTCTAATGCTCAAATTCAATCTAAAAATCTTCATAAAAAGCCTTTTTCAGTAAAAAACGATACCGTAAAAATAGATTCTGTTAGTATTACTCCTTTTAATTTTAAGGTTTATTCTAAAAATGAATTACTAATTGACAGCTCAAAATATACTATTGATTTTTCAAAATCATTGTTGGCTTTCAACTCTACAAATGAAATAAAATTTACTGAAGTTATTGTTGAATACACTTCCTATCCAGATTTTTTAACAAAAGAATATACAATTTTCGATTCGAAATTAATTGTTCCAGATGGATCCAACCAAACACAGTTATATAGTTTAACTACCAATCAACAAAAAATTCCTTTTAAACCTTTTGATGGCTTACATACAACCGGAAATATTACGAGAGGACTTACAACTGGAAACAACCAAAATGGCGTTGTAAATTCTTCGTTAGATTTACAAATTGCAGGAAAACTCTCTGATAAAGTAACTTTAAAAGCTGCTATTCTAGATACTAATTTACCTATTCAAGAAAATGGGAACACCTATAAATTAAACGAATTTGACCGTGTTTTTATCGAATTATTTAGCGATAATTGGAGCATAAATGCAGGCGATATTTATTTAAAAAATAACGAAACCTCCTTTTTAAAATTCACTAAAAAAGTATCTGGTTTAGGGGTTAACGCCAAAATTAAAAATGAAAATTCTGAAATTGATATTCAAACTTCAGGAGCCATCGTAAAAGGAAAATATAAAAAAATAGAGTTTAAAGGCGTTGAGGGTAATCAAGGTCCTTATAATTTATCGGATTTTAACAATAGCTACATCTTAATATTATCAGGAACTGAACAGATTTATGTAAACGGCATACAGCTAAAACGCGGAGAAGAAAACGATTATACTATTGATTATAACACCGCAGAAATTACGTTTACAACTACATTTCCTATTACTGGAAATATGCGAATTACCGCTGAATACCAATATACCGATAGGATTTATACACGTTTTATAACGTATAATAATATTGATTTTAAAAGTGAAAAATTAGCTGTAAGTGGTTATTTTTATAATGAAAACGACTTAAAAAATCAGCCATTAGAACAAGATCTTTCCAACGAACAAAAACAATTACTTTCTGAAGCTGGAAATAATCCAAATTTAATGGTTACGCCGTCTGCTTATATAGATACATTTTCTGAAGACAAAATACTGTACAGAAAAAGCCTTATTGGAAACTCAGAAATTTTTCAATATTCAACAAATGAAAATGACGAGTTGTACAATGTAGCTTTTACGTATGTCGGAGAAAATTTAGGAAGTTATATATTAAAAGAAGTAATAGCTCTTGGTAAGATTTACGAATACGCAGGCGAAAATTTAGGAGATTATAGCCCTGTAATTCAATTAGTTGCGCCAAATAAATTACAAATTGCTGTTTTTAAAGCAGTGTACAATCCAACGTTAAAAACAACGCTAAATGTTGAAACTGCTTTTAGTTCAAATGATGAAAATTTATTTTCAAACATCGACGATTCAGAAAATAATGGTTTCGCTACAAAATTAAATTGGGAACAAGTACTTCTCGACAAAAAATGGCAATTAAAAAGTAATTTAAAGTTCGATTTTATAAATGATAAATTCAAAAGTATTGAACGCATTCAAAATATTGAATTTAATAGAGATTGGAATATTGAAAATATTTTTGGAAATCAGAAATTAATAAGTAGTGCTTTAGAATTTTCAAACAAAAAAAACAATGCCATTAATTATATGTTTGAAAACTTAGAGTTTAGCGATTCGTTTACTGGTAATAAACATCACTTATTCGGAAATCTGAAATTAAAAAACGTTTCAATACATTTTAATAACAGCATCCTAAATAATAAAACTTCGTTTGAAAAAGGAACATTTTCAAGGTATTATATCAGTTCTAAATACAATCTTAAAAAAAGTTGGTATGGTGTAGCCTTAAATGGAGAAAATAATAAACGCACAGAAATTTCAACAAAGTTACCTTTAGCGATAAGTCATAAATTTAATGAAATTGAAGCTTTTTTTGGCATTGGAGATTCCACAAATGTTTATACACAATTTGGTGCAAATTTTCGAACTACAGACAGCATTCAAAATACCAGTTTTGAGCAAGTAAATAATTCTAAAACTTTTTATGTAAAATCAACTTTATTAAATACAAATACCGCCAACTTAAAAGCGTATGTTAATTACAGAACGGTTGAAAATGCAAACTTTAAAGATGAAGCTTCTTTAAACTCTAAAATTGTGTACAATCAGCAACTTTTCAATCAATTTTTAAATTTTAATACTAGTTATCAATCACTTTCCGGAACACTCCCTCAACAAGATTATACGTATATAAAAACCGAACCCGGACAAGGTTTTTACACTTGGATAGATTATAACAACAACGAAATTAAAGAATTAAACGAGTTTGAAATTGCACAATTTACAGATCAAGCAACATATTTACGCGTTATTTTACCAACCATAAATTATATTGTAACGCATCAAAATAAGTTTTCGCAAATAGTGACCATAAATCCGCAACAATGGAATGTAAAAACCGGTGTTAAAAAATTGCTTTCATATTTTTACAATCAAACATATATTTTAATCGACAGCAAACAAAAGAAAGAGGATAATAAATTCAATTTAAATCCTTTTGATACAAATAACTCCAATTTATTGGGTTTAAATTTTAATTTAAACAATAGTTTTTACTTTAATAAAGGATTAAAAAACTATTCAACTACTTATAACTTTATAAATTCTAAAAATAAAAACACCACAACAATTGATAATTTAGAAAATTCCATTCAACAACATAAATTACAATTTGAACATAAAATAGGCAGTTTTTGGCAATTTAATTTTGATGTTAGTAATTCCATAAACAAAACGGTATCGTTAAATTATGATAATAGAAATTACGAATTAAATAACGTTAGTATATTTCCTAAAGTTTCCTATTATTACAATACAAACACTTATTTTTCTTTATTTTATGAAGCAAAAAAGAAAGAAAACCAAGTAGGAAATCTTGAAACCTTATCATCTGATAAATTTGGGTTAGAAATGAATTATGCCAACAATTCTAAAAATTTATTAAAAGCAGCAATTAATTTATTTAATTATAAATTTGAAGGAAATAACAACTCCCCAATTGCGTATCAAATGCTTGAAGGTTTACAGCCTGGAAAAAACTACACTTGGAGTTTGCTGTTTTATAGAAAAATTAATTCATTCTTAAATTTAAACTTAAATTATTTAGGTAGAAAAAGTGAAACTTCAAAAACAATTCATACAGGAACAATTCAATTAAAGGCGATTTTTTAGAGT
>NZ_JBFLKT010000065.1:0-5479 GCF_040883305.1 Lutibacter sp. | reverse complement strand
GAAAATATTTAATCTATAACGTAGTTTAGGCGTTTTTGAATTATGATAAAATGTGGATGCTGCATATAAAACTATTAAACTTGCACCATAAATACTAAAGCTAACTATATGCCAAGCCGAACCTTCTAAACTTGCAAAAACAACTAGTAAGACCAAAGCGATAACGCTTAAAATTAGTCCAAATGCATGAGAAATTACATTTAATTTTTCTTCTTTAGGATTGTAATAAGTAATTTTTTTTCCTTTCATTTTTGTATAACGAATTTAGAAGTATTTATGTATTTTTTAGTTGCTTTTTGTGGTCAGTAATAAGTTCGTTATAAATTAAATCGAAAGTTTTATTTTTTAAGGTAGCACTGTCTTTTAAAGTAAGCCCGTTAGTTTTAAAAAAATGATGAATTTTTACGCGTAATTTCCCAGGGCTTCCGCTAAAAAAAGTATATGAAAATCGTTTTTTACAATCGTACATAGTTATTGGAACTATTGGAATTTGATGTTCAATTGCTAAACGAAATGCACCATTTTTAAAATCTGCTAATACAATACTTTCATCATCAGGAACTAGTCCTTCAGGAAAAATGCACACATCTAAACCGTTACTTAACTTTTTTCGGGCTTCATCAAATACGGCTTTTCTACTTTTAGAACTATTTCTGTCAACAATAATGCAGGTTCGTCTGTAAAAATATCCAAAAATTGGAATTTTAGTCAGTTCTTTTTTTCCGACAAAAACAAACGGATTCTTAGCCAAAGCAAGCATCACCATTATATCAATCATAGAGGTATGATTTGGGCAAAACATATAACTTTTAGTATCGTCTAAAGTTTCATCCTCTTGCACGTCTAGTTTAAAACCCATTACAAATAGCAAGGTTTTTCCCCAAGCTCTTGCTAGTTTAAAAAATACTTTATAAAATTTATCTGATGAGGTTACAATTAATAATACTGGAAAAATAGCTATAATGCTAAATAATAACCAGCCATAAAACCAGCAACGCCATAAAATGAATAAAGGATATTTAAAAATTTTCATTGGTCAAATGTAAATATTTTGAATGACAATCTGATTAACAAAAAAGAATGTAACTGAAAATTACTTTTATTTTATATATTTATGAAGTATTAATTTTTTAAAATTTAACAACTCAAACTTGCCTCGATTATAATGTTTGTTTGGGTAAATCTCTTTTAAATGCTACTTATATTTTTCAGTTTTATTTATATTTTTATAACTACTCTGAATTTTGGAATTCTATTTAAAAAAATAGTTAGAATTACTAATTGTCATGTTGTTATTCATCATATTTTAGGTTTATTTTTTTATACCATTTTTACAAGTATAGCTGCTTTTTTTATAAGAATAAATATTGAATTTTATAGTATTGTTTTTATTCTAAACCTCATCATTTTTTTTTCCAATAAGCAGCTTTTTATAAAAGAAATTAAGTCATTTATAAACACTATTAGTAAACTTGATATTTTATTTAAAGTGCTTTTTTTTGTAATTTTTATAATTACACTTGCCCAAAGTGCAACTGCGCCATATCTTTTAGATAATGAGTCTTATTATATTCAAACTATAAAATGGATTAACGATTTTGGTTATGTAAAAGGGTTGGCAAATTTACACATGTTTTTTGCTCAAAATTCTGCTTGGCATACGTTACAAGCTGGATTTAGTTTTCCTTTTATTTCGGATTATTTTAATGATTTAAATGGGTTTTTATTTATACTAATGAGTTTACTTGCTCTTGAAAAAATAAACAATTATAAGTATAATTTAGACACTCAAGATTTATGTTTTGGTGCAATTTTACTTTTCACTATTTTCTTTATGCAATTTATAAATGCACCTTCACCAGATTTAATAGTGTTTGTTTTAACACCTTATGTTTTTTATATATTTATAAAGCAATACAATACTATAGATGAAAATTCATTTAAAATTGTATTGAGTTTAGTCCTTTTTTTGTGTCTAATTAAAGTAACTATTGCTGTTATAATTTTTCTGATATTATTGCTGTTTTTTAAAAATTTTCAATCTTTAAAGAAGCATGTTTTAACTTTTACGTTATTAAGTGGGGTAGTTCTTATTATTTTTTTAGTAAAAAATAGTATAATTTCGGGCTATCTCTTTTTCCCAATTGAAACTATTGATCTTTTTAATTTCGATTGGAAACAGCCACAATCTTTAGTGCAATTTTATAATTATGGAACTTATTTAGCAGGATTTGACAATCAGGAAGTTGCTGATTTAACCATTGTTGATCGTTTTTTATTTTGGTTAAATATTTCAAAATTACATGGTGTTTTTAACAAACTCTATGTGTTTTTATTATTGGTTTTTCCGTTATTTATTTTTAAAAACACTGCTAAAAAACCAATTAGTATTATTTATTTTTTAGCCATTTTACAATTTATAATTCTTTGGAATAATTCTCCTCAATATAGATTTTTCTTTGTGTTTATTATTTTCTTATCGCTTCAAATAATAATACCATTTATTAAAAATAAAAGTTATATCAACTATTTTCTGACCATAATTATCCTTTTAAGCGCAATTCCTATATTTTTTGAAATCAATTTAAATGCTTTAACAAAAAATTCTTTTGCAATGAAGTTAAGTAAATTTAAATCAAAGAATATGCTTATTCCTGAAGGGAAATCAAAAATAAACACGCCTTTTACTAAGGAAAATATTGAAGGTTTTGAATTCTATTCACCAAGTGATGATACCTTTTTTTGGGCTACTGGAAACGGTAATTTACCTTGTGTAAATAAAAATCAAGTGAATTATTTGAAACAATCTTTTGGGTATGTTCCACAGCTAAGGTCGAAAGAACTTAAAAATGGATTTAAATCTCAAAAAGGTATTGACTAATATTTTAATTTAAGAGTTGAGGATTTAATTTAGATAGTTAATCCTAAATATGTATTTTTGCTGTCAAAATTATAAAATAAATGTCAAGAATTTTAACAGGAGTTCAAAGTACAGGAACACCACATTTAGGTAACTTATTAGGAGCAATTATTCCAGCAATTGAAATGGCAAACGATCCAAAAAACGAATCGTTTTTATTTATTGCAGATATGCACTCACTTACACAAATTAAAAACGGAGACGAATTACGTCAAAACACCTACAGCACAGCTGCAACCTGGCTTGCTTTTGGTTTAGATGTTGATAAAAGTGTTTTTTACAGACAAAGTGATATTCCAGAAGTTACGGAACTTTCTTGGTATTTAAGTTGTTTTTTTCCATACCAACGTTTAACATTGGCGCATAGTTTTAAAGATAAAGCTGATAGATTAGAAGATGTAAATGCCGGACTATTTGCATACCCAATGCTCATGGCTGCAGATATTTTATTGTACGATGCTGAAATTGTTCCCGTTGGAAAAGACCAGTTACAACATTTAGAAATTTCCAGAGATGTAGCAAATAGGTTTAACCACCAAATGGGTGATACCTTGGTTCCGCCTGATGCAAAAATTCAAGAAGGAACTATGTGGGTGCCTGGCACTGATGGTGGAAAAATGAGTAAATCTAGTGGGAATATTATCAATTTATTTTTACCAGACAAGCAACTTCGTAAACAAATTATGAAGATTAAAACGGATTCTACACCTTTAGAAGAACCTAAAAATCCAGATACTTGTAATTTATTTAACTTATATAAATTATTGGCTTCTCCTGAAGAAATTGCAGTAATGAGAGCTAATTACGTAGGTGGAAACTATGGTTATGGACATGCAAAACAAGCTTTTTATGAATTGTTAATCAATAAATTTTCTGAAGAAAGAGCACGTTATAATTATTATATGGAAAATCTAAATGAAATAGATAAGGCATTGGCAATTGGAGCAAAAAAGGCTAAAGTTGTAGCTTCAGATGTTTTAAAAAGAGTACGTGCTAAAATTGGGTATTAAAATTTAGTTCTTAGAAATACTTCCCAATGTTGGTAAGTCAAAATATTGATGCACTTTCTTTTCATTTCGACATAGGAGGAATCTCAATAGAGCATATAACAATATGAGATTGCTTGTACCTCGGAATGACAACATTCTTAATTTAAATTTCTTAACTATAAATTAATCAAGTTTTTAAATCACTTTCAATAAAAAATAACTCTTTTTTCCGCGTTGTAATAATACAAATTTATCTGCAATTAAATCTGCAGGTGTAATTACAAAATCTTCTGTAACTTTTTCTTTATTAACCGAAATGGAGTTTTCTTTTAAAGCTCTGCGCACTTCACCGTTAGATTTTAAAAATCCGTTTTCGGCAAAAGCCGCAATAATATCAAGTCCGTTTTCAATTACAGAACGGTTAATTTCTGCTTGAGGAACACCATCAAAGACATCTAAAAATGTTTGTTCGTCTAGACTTTTTAAATCGGAAGCAGTAGATTTTCCAAACAATATATTTGACGCTTTTATTGCATTTTCATATGCTTCTTTTCCGTGAGTCATAATTGTAACTTCTTCACCTATTTTCTTTTGTAAAATACGTAAATGTGGTGCTTGTTTATGTTCAGCAATTAAGGCTTCAATAGTTTCTTTGTCTAAAAAAGTAAATATTTTTATATAGCTTTCTGCATCTTCATCAGATGAGTTTAACCAATATTGGTAGTATTTGTAAGGAGAGGTTCTGTTAGCATCTAACCACACATTTCCACCAGCTGTTTTTCCAAATTTTGTACCGTCTGCTTTTGTAATTAATTTACATGTAATTGCGTAGGCTTTTCCTTGTGCTTTTCTTCTAATTAATTCGGTTCCGGTAGTAATATTTCCCCATTGATCTGAACCTCCCATTTGCAACATACAATCTTTTTCTTTGTACAAATGGTAAAAATCGTATCCTTGAAATAATTGATACGTAAACTCTGTAAAACTCATTCCGGTTTTAGCATCTGAATCTAAACGTTTTTTTACAGAATCTTTTGCCATCATATAATTCACAGTAATGTGTTTTCCAACATCACGCACAAAATCAATTAATGAAATTTCTTTCATCCAATCGTAATTATTAACCAATTCGGCTTTATTTTCAACGGTACTTTCAAAATCTAAAAATCGAGCTAACTGTCCTTTTACACCTGCAACATTTTTATTTAAAGTTGCTTCATCTAGTAAATTGCGCTCGTCAGATTTCCCTGAAGGATCTCCAACCATTCCAGTAGCTCCACCAACCAAAGCGATTGGATAATGACCTGCTTTTTGAAAATGCATTAATATAATAATAGGCACTAAACTTCCAATATGCAGCGAATCTGCTGTAGGATCGAAGCCAATATAACCCTTTGTTTTATTTTTTAATAAATAGTCTTCAGTATCAGGCATAATATCGTGTAACATGCCTCTCCAACGCAGTTCTTCAACAAAATTCATTTTCAAATTTTTAAATTTCAGCAAAGATAAAATTTTAGTTTGTAGTTAGAGGTTTAAATGTTTAGTTTTTTACGCAATGGTTTAAGGT
>NZ_JBFLKT010000428.1:0-6564 GCF_040883305.1 Lutibacter sp. | reverse complement strand
ACAGAAAAAACAGGTGGTTTAGTTGCAATTAAAAATGTAACAGATGAAGATGATTTAATGATTATTAATAAATCAGGAATTACTATTAGAATGGCTGTTGCAGATTTACGTGTTATGGGGCGTGCAACCCAAGGTGTTAAATTAATTAATATTAAAGATAACGATTCAATTGCAGCTGTTGCAAAAGTTATGCACGAAGAAGAAGTTGAAATTGATGAAAATGAAAATGGCACGGAAATTGAAAACAATAATGACGAGAGTACAAATAAAGAATAAATAAAGAATAAATCAATTAAAATGAGAAAACAATTAATATTTCTGTCTGCTTTATTAGTTAGTATGACAGTATTCGGACAAAAAAATGAGTTAAAAACTGCAGAAAAAGCAATTAAAGCAAATGATTTTTCATCTGCAATAGCGGCTATAAACCAAGCAGAAAGTTTAATTGGTAGTGCCGATCAAAAAACAAAAGCTAAATACTATTATTTAAAAGGTATTGCTTTGTATCAAAATGGGGCTGCTGAAAATGTTGAAGAAGTTGGAGCTGCTTTTAATCAATTAATTAATTTTGAAAAGGAGTCGAATAAGCTTAAATATACCAATGAAGTTGGCGGTTTAATTAATACAATGGTTCAAAATACAGCAAGTAAAGCTTCTAAAGATTATGAAACTGCAGTTGAAACTAAATTACCTGAAGATTATGTAAAAGCAGCAAATGGGTTTGCTCAAGTTTATGCATTAAGTCCGAAAGATACCACCTTTTTAGACAATGCAGCATTGGTTTATTTTTATGGTAAAGATTACGAAAGTTCTAAAAATGCTTATGAAAAGTTACTGGATCTAAATTATACTGGGATTTCAACTATTTTTGTTGCTACCGATAAAGAAAGTGGAGAAGAGGTTACGTATCCAGATAAAAAAGCAATGGATTTACAAGTAAAATTGGGAATTGCCGAGAATCCAAGAGAAGAGGTAAAAGACTCGAGACGTGAATTGATTTTTAAAAATTTAGCTCAAAATTATTCAATGTTAGAGGATTCTGAAAAGGCCCTTAAAGTTATTGCAGAAGGAAGAGAAGAATTTCCAGAAAGTTATTCCTTATTGATTGAAGAGGCAAACATGTATTATAAAGCTGGAAATAATGAAATGTTTAAAATAAAATTAGAAGAGGCAATTGATTTAAATCCAACAGAACCAACGTTACATTATAATGTAGGAGTAATGAACATGGGTCAAGGAAATTTAGATGAGGCTATAAAATTTTTCGAAACGGCTATTGAATTAGACCCTAAGTATGCCGATGCTTATAATAATATTGGTGCTGCAATTATAGAAAAAGCGGCCCCTATAATTGAAGAAATGAATAAGAATTTATCAGATTTTGCTAAATATGATAAATTACAAGCACAACAATTTGAAATTTATAAAGAAGCAATTCCATATTATGAAAAAGCTTACGAAATTAATGGGAAAAACATTAATATAGTACAAACTTTAATGGGATTGTACGAAAATCTTGAAATGACAGATAAACTGAATGAGATTAAAGCAGTTTATGAGGAATTAAAACAATAGAGTTCTATTTATAAGATAGAAAAACCTCTCAATTTTGAGAGGTTTTTTTTATATAATTTTTTTAATTACTCGTAACTTATGAGTATGTTTTTGTGAATCGAGATTAAAAATTCCGCTATGATCGATCATATCAATTCTAACTTTTCCATGGGAATGAATAATATAATTATCTTTCATTATAATACCCACGTGAGTAATTATTCCTTCATTATTATCAAAAAAAGCTAAATCACCTGGTTCACTTTCTTCAATAAAACTTAGCACTTCTCCCTGTGTTGCCTGTTGTGAGGCATCTCTTAATAATTTATAACCGCAAAGTTTATAAACCATTTGTGTAAATCCTGAGCAATCAATTCCAAAAGGTGTTTTTCCACCCCATAAAAAAGGTGTGTTTAAAAATTTGTAAGCAATATCAATAATCGAGTTTTTTGGTATTTTTGAATTTAGTATGGCGCCATCATAATGGAATTTCTTAGTATTTAAAACGAGAGTTTTAGTATTGTAAAAAGGTAGATTAGAGCCCATACAAACTGTTGAAAACTGATTGTTCTTGTCCGTTGCAAAGTCAATTAATTCAGCTGCTTGAGTTAAAACTGAACTTTCTAACGAACTGTAAATCTCTTCAGAAATTTGTTCGTATTGTTTGTTATCGATCCAACCTTCATAATTGTCAAATGCCACTCTAATTTTACTCCAGTTTTTTCTTAATTCAAGCACTTTAAAATGCTCTCCAAATAATACTTGAGAGACCATTTCTGTAGTGTTGTTAGGTTCAATTCTAACAGGGATAATACTTAAATTACAAATACCGTACTGCATACAACAAAATTACATTCTTTCAATTACAATTGCACTTGCGCCACCACCACCATTGCAAATTCCTGCAGCACCAATTTTTGCATTTTTTTGTTCTAATACTGAAGTTAAAGCAATAACAATTCTTGCTCCAGACATTCCGAGCGGATGACCTAACGATACTGCCCCACCATTAACATTTACTTTTTCAGCATCTAATCCTAAAATTTTAATATTAGCCAATCCAACAACAGAAAAAGCTTCGTTTAATTCATAATAATCAACGTCGGTTTTAGAAATGCCAGCATTGGCAAACGCTTTAGGAAGTGCTTTCGCAGGAGCAGTTGTAAACCATTTAGGTTCGTTTGCAGCATCTGCATAGCCTTTAATTTTTGCTAACGGCTTTAAGTTTAACTCGGTTGCCTTGTCTAAACTCATAATAACCAGTGCAGCTGCGCCATCATTTAAAGTTGAAGCATTTGCGGCTGTAACAGTACCATCTTTGCTAAAAACGGGTCTTAATGTTGGAATTTTTTCTTTAAGAATGTTTTTGTATTCTTCGTCTTCTGAAAATAAAATAGGATCTCCTTTTCTTTGAGGAATTTCTACAGGCACAATTTCATTTTTAAAATTACCGTTTTCCCAGGCTTTAGCCGAACGGTTGTAAGATTCTATAGCGAAATTATCTTGATCCTCTCTAGAAAAATTGTATTCTGTAGCGCATAAATCGCCACAAGTACCCATATGTTTTTGATCATAAACATCAGTTAATCCGTCCAATAAAAGTCCATCAACTACATTTATATTTCCTAGCTTTGTTGCTTTTCTTCCTGAAATATAATGAGGAATGCTACTCATATTTTCCATACCACCAGCAATTATAATATCCGCGTCACCAGCTTTAATTGCCTGAGCAGCTAACATTATAGATTTCATACCAGAAGCACATACTTTATTTATGGTAGTACAAGGCACATTATTTGGAATACCTGCAAAAATAGCAGCTTGCCTTGCTGGTGCCTGACCAAGTCCTGCAGAAATTACATTTCCCATAAAAACTTCATCAACTAAATTAGGATCTAAATTTATTTTATTTAAAGCTCCTTTTATAGCAATAGCGCCAAGTTTAGGGGCAGAAATAGCAGCTAAACTTCCTAAAAAAGTACCAATTGGAGTTCGGGCCACAGAAACAATTACAACTTCTCTCATTTTTTTATATTTATTTTTTACAAAGAATTACCTTTATGTTATTCAACAAAATTCATTTTAATATGTTTTCAACTGCGAATTTAATCAATTTTAAGGAATCTTTCGATTTTTAGAGAAGCGTTTAATTTTGTAATATATATCACTTATAATTGGTTTTAGTTTTATACTTTGGTTAATGAATTAAAAACAAAAGGTTTTATGAGCAAATCAGCAGTATTTAAAAAGCATTATGTAGCGATAATTGGGGGATCTATTTCAGGTTCGGAAGCAGCAAATATTCTTGCAAAAAATGGTTTTAGCGTTGTTGTTTTTGAAATGAATAAACTGCCTTATGGTAAAATTGAAGATGGTTTACCAAAATGGCACATTAATTTAAGGGATCGGCAAATAAATGAAATAGATTCAAAATTAGACCAAGAGAATATTCGATTTGTGCCACTAACAAAGATTGGAAGAGATATTGATTTTTTAGATTTGGTTAATAATTGGGGATTTTCAGCAATTATTTTGGCAAATGGCGCTTGGGAAGATAGGGTTTTGCCAATTTTGGCTATAGATAAGTTTATAGATAAAGAACTGGTGTATCAAAATTCATTTATTTATTGGTTTAATCATAAACATGAAAAAAATTATGATGGTCCAAATTATACTGTAAAAAATAATACCATTGTTATTGGTGGAGGTTTGGCATCTTTAGATGTAGTTAAAATTGTAATGATTGAAATTGTTAAAAAGCAATTATTTGTTAAAAAAGGAATTGAAATAGACTTGTTTACATTAGAAAAAGAAGGTATAAATACAATTTTAGAAAAATTAAATATAGATTTTAATGAATTAGAAATTGGAAAGGCTAAGCTTATTTATAGAAGAACAGCTAAAGATATGCCTTTAAAAACTCCAAAAGATGAAACAAAAGAGAGTATTGAAATTGCTAAAAAGGTTTCAGAAAAATTATTAAATAAGTATCAGGAAAAATATTTGTTCGAATTTGTTCCATTATGTATTCCAGTTGATTTTGTTGAGAGCGATACTAAATTAACAGAAATTATTTTTCAGAAAGTACAAGTTGAAAATGGGAAAATTAAACCTATAAAAAATAGTTTCTTAAATATAAAAACTGAAATGGTTATTTCTTCTATAGGAAGTATTCCAGAGAAAATAAACGGTTTACAATACGAATATTCATCACTAAAAATGAGGGAAGAAGCAGATTATCATGTTTTTGGATTCGATAATGTGTTTGCTATTGGTAATGCCGTAACAGGAAGAGGAAATATTCAAGAGTCTAAGAAGCACGGACAGTTAATGATAGAAAAAATTATTGATAAACATTTAACTGAAGAAGCATTTGAGCAATGGTTAATAAATCATAATGAACAAATTAAAAATAAGGTAGCTGAGCAATTAAATAGTATTGTAAAAGAAATATCAGTTGCTAAAATTCAACCAGAATCAATAATTCAGGAAATAATTAATAAAACAGGGGCCATTCATAATAAAATTGGATATTTTAATTATAGTAGTTGGACACATAAAAATATGCCAGTGCGGCTTGAAGCGTTATTAAAAGAATAAAACCGACTGCAAATAGAATAATTATTGTTATTTTTGAATTGCAAACGGATACTTCGTGAAAAACATAATTAATAAATTACTTGTAAACCATTCATTAATATATAAACTATTTTTATATATCGCTACTATAATTTTAGTGGTTTATTTATTTCCTAAAAGCGGACAATTTAAATATGAATTCCAAAAAGGAAAGCCATGGGAATATGAAAATTATTATGCTCCCTTTGATTTTGCTATTCAAAAAACTTCAGAGGAAATAGCTCTAGAAAAAGAACAAATAACAAAATTGTCTAAGCAATTTTTTAAGTACGATGAACAAATTGCTATCCAAGTAAAAAATGAAATAAATTTTAAAATTGAAGATGCATTATCCAATTCTGAAATAAATGAAACTGAAAAAGGAGAATTAAGAGATTTAGCTTCACAAATCATAAATTCTATTTATGAATTTGGATATATAGAGTCCACTTCAGATATTAAGCCAGATGTTGATTTAATTACACTTAGAAAAGGAAATAAAAGCCAGGAAATTGATGTAAATAAACTTTTTAAAGCATCACAAATTTTAAGTTTTATAAATTCAAAAATAGGAAACGAACCTTTTATCCAAGAAGAAAATATTGTTTTAAATATTATTTATGAAGGATTAAAACCTAATGTAACGTTTGACACTGATTTTACGGAAAGAGTACTTCAAGAAAATTTAAATAAAATTTCTTACACTAAAGGTTTAGTTGCTGAAAATGAGAGAATTATATTTAAAGGAGATATTGTTGAAGGAGAAAAACTAATAACGTTAAATTCAATCAAGAGTGAGTTTGAATCTCAGGTTTGGAGTAAATCTAACTATAATTGGATAGTATCTGGATATACAATTTTGGTTGCATTGGCATTTTTAATGTTATTACTTTTTTTGAAAAAATACCGTTTAGAAATTTTTGAAAATAATACAAAAGTAACATTCATATTTTTTAATATTATTTTAATTGTTTTATTAATAACCCTTATTGTTAAGTACGATGCAAAATATATTTATATTGCCCCAATTGTAATTTTACCTTTAGTTTTAAAAGCTTTTTTTGATGCAAGATTAGGTTTATTTACCCACGTGCTAACAGTTTTATTATTAGGTTTTATTGTTCCAAATAGTTTTGAGTTTATTTTTTTACAAATTATAGCTGGTATAGTAACTATTTTAACTATTTCAGAATTGTATAAAAGAGCTAATTTATTTATTTCGGTTATTCAAATTACCTTTGTTTATTTTGTAGCATATTTTGCTTTTTCAATTATTCAAGAAGGAAATGCACAAAATTTAGATTGGGAAAAGTTTGTTTATTTTACAATAAATGGAGGAGCAACGTTGTTTGTTTTACCATTGATTTATGTTTTTGAAAAGCTTTTTAGTTT
>NZ_JBFLKT010000427.1:0-6878 GCF_040883305.1 Lutibacter sp. | reverse complement strand
TCTATTAATCTACCAGCTCTATTGTATCCTAGTTTTAATTTACGCTGCAACAACGAGGCGGAACCTTGTTGTGCATGAACTATTACAAGCGCTGCATCTCTAAACAAAACATCTCTTTCACTGATATCTATATCAAGACTTGTGCCAACTTCCTCACCTGTATATTCAGGTAAAAGATATGCACTTGGGTACGCTCTTTGTGAGCCAATATAATCGGTTATTCTTTCTACTTCTGGTGTATCTACAAATGCACATTGTAAACGAATTACATCGTTACCATTTGTAAATAACATATCTCCTTTTCCAATTAATTGATCTGCCCCAGCTCCATCTAAAATTGTTCTGGAATCTATTTTTGAAGATACTCTAAAAGCGGCTCTGGCAGGAAAGTTGGCTTTAATTATTCCTGTTATTACGTTTACAGAAGGACGTTGTGTTGCAACAATTAAATGAATTCCAATTGCACGTGCTAATTGGGCTAAACGCGCTATTGGCGTTTCAACTTCTTTACCGGCAGTCATAATTAAATCGGCAAATTCATCAATAACCAACACAATATATGGTAAAAATTTATGACCATTTTCTGGATTTAATTTACGAGCTTTAAATTTAGCGTTGTACTCTTTAATATTACGAACCATTGCTGTTTTAAGTAAATCGTAACGGGCATCCATTTCAATACATAAAGAATTCAAGGTATTAATAACTTTGGTGGTGTCTGTTATTATAGCCTCTTCAGTATCAGGTAATTTGGCAAGATAATGACGCTCAATATGGTTGAATAAAGTAAGTTCTACTTTTTTAGGATCAACCAAAACAAATTTAACTTCAGCCGGATGTTTTTTGTACAAGAGCGAAGTTAAAACAGCGTTTAATCCAACCGATTTTCCTTGTCCTGTAGCACCCGCCATTAATAAATGCGGCATTTTAGCTAAATCAAAAACAAATGTTTCGTTAGAAATGGTTTTTCCCATCGCAATTGGTAATTCCATTTCAGAATTTTGAAATTTCGCTGAAGAAATAACAGATTTCATAGAAACCATTGTTGCTTTTTTATTTGGTACTTCAATACCAATAGTTCCTTTTCCAGGAATAGGTGCAATAATTCTAATACCCATTGCAGAAAGTGAGAGTGCAATATCGTCTTCTAAATTTTTAATTTTAGAAATACGAATACCAGCATCTGGAACAATTTCGTATAAAGTAACTGTTGGTCCTACAGTAGCTTTTATTCTTGCAATACCAATATTATAATTGTTTAGTGTTTCAACAATTCTATTTTTATGACCTTCTAATTCTTCTTGATCAATAGAGATGCTTTCGTCATAATCTTTTAAAAGATTTAATGTTGGAAAACTATAATTAGCGAGTTCTAAAGTGGGATCAAATTCTCCAAAATCTTTTACCAATTTACTAGACATGTTTTCTTCAACATGTGTTTCTTCAACAATCTTTTCAACATCAATTGTTACTTTTTCTGCAGTTTCTTTTGGTTTCTGATTTTCAGATGCTGGTTTTGTAGTATTAGTTGGTAATTCAAAATCTGTTGATAATTTTTCCTTAATTTCAGTTGCTTTTACAGTTTCTAATGGTTTTTTAATAATTTCTGAAGCAGTATCTTTATTACTGTTTTTTACCACCTTTTTTGCAGGTAAAACACTTTTTATTTTTTCTGGTGTAAATTTAAATCGGATTACTAAATAAGAAATCAGTAAAAATAATAATACTAATAATAAACCCATTTTACCCAAGAATTGTTGTAAATAACTATTTAATTCGTAGCCAATAATACCTGGCAATAGTTGATTGTTTGAACTAATAAAGCCAATTGCAACAGACAACCAAATCATTGCTAATATTCCCCAACCCCAATATTTTTTAATATGTTTTATGCTACCCTTTAAAAATATGGCAATACCAGAGAAAAATAATAAAAAAGGAATGTAGATTGAAGATATTCCAAAACCGTCATAAATAAAAAAGTGGCTGATTGTTGCACCAATTTTACCTAATAAGTTTTTTACGGAGCTATTTTTGTTTGAAAAATCAGCAAGCTGACTTTGGTCTTCTTGCCAATTAAAAAAGTATGAAAAAAAAGAAATTAGTAAAAAAACGGCAAACAAAACGGTAAAAGAACCTATAATTGTTTGTGTTTGTCTATTTCCAAAAAACGATTTTATTTTTTGAAAACGAGGTTTACGTTCTGTTTTAGTTATTGTTTTTTTCTTTTTTGCCATTGATATTTATATGTCACAAAAATATAAAATTATTGCGATTGCAGTTATATTACTAAAATAATTTAGGTATATAGATTATAAAACCAATAATAACGGCAAATATTGCAGCAAAAAAAGCAGCACCTGCAGAAATATCTTTTATAGTTCCAATTTTTTTATGGTGATCTGGATGAATAAAATCAGCCATTTTTTCTATAGCTGTATTTAAAGATTCTGCTACCAAAATAAGTCCAATTGCAAAAAATTGGAACATCCATTCGGTAGCAGAAAGATGCATAATAAAACCAAAAATGGTCATTATTATAGCAATAATTACTTGTGCAATAATACTTTTTTCTGAAGTAATTAAAATCCAAAACCCTTTAGCCGCAAATTTTACAGCTCTAATTCTATTTAAAATAAAATTACTTTCAGAATTCATATATTAAAGTGCTTTTAAAGCAGCTTCATAATTTGGTTCGTCAACTATTTCTGGAACTTGTTCGGTATATGTTACAACACCTTCTTCATTAACAATTACAATTGCTCTGGAATGTAAGTTTGCTAAAGGTCCGTTTTCAATTGTTAGTCCATAAGCATTTCCAAATTTTCCTTTTGCAAAATCAGATAATGTTATGACATTTTCTAAACCTTCAGCGCCACAAAAACGCGCTTGAGCAAATGGTAAATCTCTAGAAATACATAATACTTTTGTGTTTTCTAACTTTGCAGCCTCTTCGTTAAATTTTCTAACAGAAGCAGCGCAAGTTCCCGTATCTAAACTTGGAAAAATGTTTAAAATTAATTTAGAACCTTTAAAGTCTTTTAATTTTGCTTTTGATAAATCAGCCTTTATTAATGAAAATTTAGGTGCTTTTTTACCTATTTTAGGTAATTTTCCAGATGTTTTAAAAGGGTTTCCTTTAAGTGTTATTTTAGCCATATTTTATATTTTTTAATTTAAAAATCAAAGTTAGTTTAAAAACTAAAATATACGAATTTATTTCTTGTTTTTTAATAGATTTTAATTTTTGAGATTCCTAAACTTCAAAAAGTTATTAGAATTTAAAATCTTGTATATTCGCAACCTAAAATATTATAATTGAATTTTAAAAAATACACTTCAGAATTTAAAAACAACATTAGGTTAGCAACGCCAATTATGATGGGTTCTTTGGGACATTTATTAGTTGGTTTAATTGATGATATAATGGTTGGTAGATTAGGTGCAGTTGAATTAGCTGCTACCTCTTTAGGAAATAGTATTTTTTTTATTACACTTTCTGTTGGGCTAGGTTTTTCGTTTGCTATAACACCATTAATTGCCGAATCTGATGGTGAAGGGGATAAAGAAAAGGGGAGAAGTATATTTCAGCATGGTGTTATTTTAACAGCAATAATTGGTTTAGTAATGTTTATTGCATTACTATTTTTGAAACCAATTTTGTACCATTTAGATCAACCAGAAGAAGTGGTCGTTTTAGCAATTCCATATTATGAAATAGTTGCTTTTTCGATGATTCCATTAATGGTTTTTCAAGGATTTAAGCAGTTTGCTGATGGATTGTCGCAAACTAAATATGCAATGTGGGCTACTATATTAACAAATATTGTAAATGTTGTTTTAAATTTTACTTTAATTTATGGTTTTTGGATTTTTCCAAGATTAGAATTGGTAGGAGCAGCTTTAGGAACGCTAATTTCAAGAACTGTAATGGTGTTTTTTATATATATTGTATTGGCTAAGAAAGATAAATTTGCCATTTATTTAAAAAGATTAAAGTTTGAAGAGTTAAAAAAAGAACGTTTTTTAAAAATTATAAAATTAGGTTTTCCAACAGCTTTACAAATGCTTTTTGAAGTAGGCTTATTTACTGCATCGGTTTTATTGGCAGGAACTTTAGGAGCTTTTCCACAAGCTGCAAATCAAATTGCTTTAAAATTGGCTTCCACAACTTTTATGATTGCGGTTGGAGTTGGTGTAGCTGCAACTATTAGGGTTGGAAACCAAAAAGGATTAAAAAATTATGTTGAATTAAGACGTATCGCTTTTTCAAATTTTTTAATGATATTTATTATAATGTTCACATTTTCAGTGGGTTTTATTGTTTTTAAAGATTTTTTACCTTTAATATTTACTGAAAATTTAGAAGTGATTAAAATAGCATCGAGTTTATTGGTAATTGCTGGTCTTTTTCAATTATCAGATGGATTACAGGCAGTTATTTTAGGAGCTTTAAGAGGCTTACAAGATGTAAATGTGCCATCAGGTCTCACGTTTATAGCCTATTGGATTATAGGTTTTCCAATAAGTTATTATTTGGGTACTATGGCAGGTTTTGGTACATTTGGTATCTGGATTGGACTTTTAGTAGCATTAACGTCATCCGCATTACTGTTGTTTATAAGGTTTAATTATTTAACGAATAAATTAATTCAAGAAAAAAATGGAATTACCTAAGTTTTTAATGGGAGATAATACAGATTGTTTAGATGATATTTTTGTAATTCATACAGAATTTCCAAGATTCATAATTAATTTGGTTGATGATGAAATTGAATGGCTTGAAGATTTTGAGGGTGCAGATCGAGAGGAATTAGAACTAGAAGTTGCCACACTTATAGACCAAGCTAGTGAATTTTACGATAGAGAAATGAAACGTTACGAAACGGAATAGCGTTTGTTTCTGCAGTTCTTTTTCAATAACATATGTAATACTGGGTTATTATAATGTTATATAAATTTAAAAGCAACTAAAATTTTACATCCATTTTAATATTTAAAACTCGGGGAGTCATATAATTTGGAATGCCATAAAAACGTTTGGAATAAACATCGCGTACCCAAGTATTTGTTATGGAGTTTTGAACATCGAACATATTAAAAATTTCAAATCCTAACGAAAACTCTTGAATGTTTTTTAACAAACCAGATGTATGTTTGTTATTTACATCTGCAAAAACATAAGAAATACCAATATCTGCTCTTTTATAAGCATTTAACCTATTTTGATACTCGTAAGAATTTGAATAAGAAGGAGCTCCACCAGGCAAACCAGTATTAAAAACTAAATTCAAATACATTTTAATATTGGGTATATTAGGAACATAATCTTGAAATAGCATTCCAAATTTAAAACGTTGATCTGTTGGACGAGAAATAAACCCTTTGTTATTGTAGTTTTCTTCTGTTTTTAAAAACCCAATACTCATCCAGCTTTCTGTTCCTGGAACAAATTCTCCGTTTAACCTTAAATCTATACCCGTAGCATAAGCGGTTGCATTATTGTCTGCATTGTATCTAATTTTAACATTATCAACAGTATATATGTTAACATTTGTTAGATTTTTATAATATATTTCTGAAATAAGTTTAAAAGGTCTGTTCCAAATAGAAAAGCTATAGTCGTTTCCTAAAACCACTTGAACCGATTTTTGAGCTTCTACATTCGTATTAATTGCGCCATTAAAACCTCTTAACTCTTTGTAAAAAGGTGGTTGGTTGTATGTTCCACCTGCAATTCGAAAAAGCATGTCTTTTTCCCAATCTGGTTTAATAGCAAACTGACCTCTAATACTATAAATTTGTTGCTTTGAAGTTACTAAATTTCCAGCATTCACGTTCCATTTATGAGAACGTACACCTACATTATACCAAACTTTATGATTATCCCAATCACTATTTTTACTGTATTGTGCAAACCAAATTAGTCGGTTAATTTTAAGATGATTTTGTGTATCTATACTTTGGTAAGGAGTTAATTCTCCAGAAAATGGCTGATAAGGTTGATTATTAGCAGTAGTATTTGGAGGTCTTACACTAAATCCTAAAGAATCAATAACTTCCCATTCTTTTATGCGATCTTTTATATCTTCATTTTGATATTTTATTCCAACATTAAATAAATGGTTATTTTTTTTATAAGTCCCTTTAAATTCGGCATTGCTAATTAAGGCATCAATGGCATTTCTAGCGTGATTTAATTGAGAGCCAATTCCTTCAGAAAATTCAACCTCACCAAAATCATCAGATCCAAAATCGTTGTTTACCTCTCCAATATTATAACTTGCTAAAATATCGTAATATTCTTCTTCAATGGTATGGTATGTTGATGCAGTTAAAGATAATTCTATGTTTTCATTAAAATTATAACTTCCTTTTAAAGCACCAAATACGGTTTTAAACTTATCTTTTTCTTGTCCGTTATAATAAACAATTAGTTCTTGAGGATTAGCAATGGTTCCAAATTTAGTTCTTCTGGTTTTAGGAATAAATTTGTAATTATTGAGTGCATAATTTCCTAAAAAGTCGATTTTTAATTTCGGATTTATTAGATACGATAAAAATGCCTGAACATCGGTAAAATTTGGATTCGAGTTTGTTTCAATATCTTTACTATTAATAAAAAGACTGTTATTTCTGTATCTAACGCCGACCAATCCACTTAATTTTTTGTTAAATGAAATTCCTTCAGCTGTTACACTTCCACCTAATAAACTGGCATTTACACGTGCACTAAAATCTTGTGGAGTTCTATACGTAATATCTAAAACTGAAGATAGTTTATCTCCATATTTTGCTTGAAAACCACCAGCAGAAAAATTAACATTTTGAACCATAGCACTGTTTACAAAACTCAAACCTTCTTGTTGCCCAGATCT
>NZ_JBFLKT010000426.1:0-7508 GCF_040883305.1 Lutibacter sp. | reverse complement strand
TAACTTTGTTTTCATTGTATAAATTTGAGTTTAGTTAATAAAAAAAAGCGCCAAAAGCGCTTTTTTTTGTTTAACCTATTTACTACTATTTTATTAATTTGCCCTCTTCCAACAGAATATCATAAACATAACCGTAACCAAAATCTTTTTCTAACGTAACTTTACCTTTAAAAGTTACAACATCACCTACTTTGGCTAACTCTTGAGTTGTAATAGTAATACTTTTTTTATCTGCAAATTGAGTTCCATCAGCAATATGCACCCAGTTTTTCTCCATTATTCCGTTATTTACTTTTATTACTTTTCCTTTTAAGATTACTTCTTTGCCAGCAAATGCTTTTTTATTAGATAGCAATTCATTTAAATGAATTCCGTTAGCAGCTTTTTCAATTTTCACAACTTCCTCAACTACATCTGCTATTGCATTTTGTGTGTGGTTATGACCATCATTTTGAGGCTTAGCCATAAGTTCTTCCGAGGTTCTAATTCCTTCAACAAAAATTATTTCTTCAAAAACTCTATTTAGTTGCTCACTTTTAAAGTCTTTCATAACCATTCCGCCATTATAATAATAAGTACCTCCTTCTTTCACATCCATAATTGGAATTGCCATCCAGTAACTTTCATTGTTTTCAGTTACATTTAAATAAGCGTAGGTTCCGCCTCCAATAAATTCATCAATCACAATTTTATGAACTGTAGTTTTTGAATCAGTTTGTGGTGTCTCAATTTTAGAATAATTACTTTTCTCTTTACAAGAAACTACCAGTAAAATACTGATAACAAGGACAATATAATTTATATTTTTTTTCATTTGAATTGATTTAATTTTAAATAAAAGTAACTAATATTACATGTAATAAATATGACATAAATCACCAATTAATAGGTGATAAATTATTGTTTCTTAAATAGTCATTCACTTTACTAAAATGCTTATTTCCAAACCAATATCCTCTATTTGCACTTAACGGTGAAGGATGTCCACTTGTTAAAACACAATGTTTAGAAGTATCAATTTTTAAACCCTTCTTTTTAGCAAAACCACCCCAAAGTAAAAAGACTACATGTTCGTGTTCTTTGGAAATTTTTGAAATAACCGCATCTGTAAATTCTTCCCATCCCTTTTTTTGATGAGATCCAGCATTATGAGCCTGAACGGATAAGGTTGCATTTAACATAAGTATCCCCTGTCGAGCCCAACGTTCCAAATTTCCACTTTTTGGATAAGGAATATTTAAATCGTTTTCTATTTCTTTAAAAATATTTATAAGAGAGGGCGGATGTTTAACACCTTCATTAACAGAAAAACACAAACCATGTGCTTGGCCAACATCATGATACGGATCCTGACCTATAATAACAACTTTTAAATCTTCTAAAGCACACAAATTAAAGGCTTCAAATAGTTTATTTTTAGGAGGAAAACACAAACTGGTTTCATATTCCTGTTTTACAAATGTTGTAAGCCCTTCAAAATAAGGCTTTTTAAACTCAGAATCTAATATTTCTCTCCAACTAGTAGCTATTTCAATTTTCATTACTTGAAGTCACGTTAAATTTATACTTTTGTAAACTGTGTCAAAAGTAGCACTTTTTATGAGTAACATTTCAGAAAAAACGTTAATAGATTTAGAATTTTTCACCATTTTACAATCGGTAAGTGAAAATTGTATTTCTGAATTAGGAAAAAATAGTGCTTTAAAAATTAGACCTTTTAATACAAAAGAAGTGCTAATTTCAGAACTGAATTTAGTGAATGAATACCTTTCTTCTTATCAGAATGATAACCGATTACCAAATCATTATTTTGATGATATTCAAAAGGAAATTCATTTATTAAATATTGAAAACAGTTATTTAGAACCTGCTTCCTTTTTAAAAATCTCTAATAATGTAACCACAATTTTTGAACTCTTAAAATTTTTAAAGAAGTTTAAAGTCATTTACCCTGCGCTGCATGTTTTCTCAGAAGAAATTGATTATCAAAAACTTATAATAGAAAACATCAACACAGTTATTACTCCGTTTGCTGAAGTAAATGAAAACGCATCGGCACTTTTAAAACAAATTAGAACTGAAATAAATTCTATACGCTCTAAAATTGGTTCAAGTTTTACAAAAGCACTTAGTCAGTATAGCAGCGCTGGTTATTTAGATGAAATTAGAGAGTCTGTAGTTGATAATCAACGTGTTTTGGCTGTACAAGCAATGTATAGAAGAAAGGTTAAAGGTAGCCTTTTAGGAAATTCAAAAACGGGAAGCATTGTTTATATTGCTCCGGAAGCAACATTGCAATTTAGTAGAGAATTACAAAATCTAGCTTACGAAGAACATCAGGAAATTGTACGCATTTTAAAGGAATTAACAAATAAAATTAGAGTATTTGTTCCCGATTTAATTGCTTACCAAAACTTTTTAACTAAGTTAGATGTAATTGGTGCAAAAGCTAAATATGCTAAAAAAATTGAAGCGTGTTTACCAAAAATCACAGCAGAAAAAAAGGTATTTTTACGAGACGCCTATCATCCAATTTTATTGCTAAAAAATAACGAAAAGAAATTAAAAACAATTCCGCAAACCTTAGAACTAAATAATAAGCAACAAATTATTGTTATTTCTGGTCCAAATGCTGGCGGTAAAAGTATTACATTAAAAACTATTGGTTTGTTACAAGTAATGTTGCAAAGCGGTATTCTAATTCCTGTACACGAACGTTCTTCAACTTATTTTTTCGACAAAATTCTAACAGATATTGGAGATAACCAATCTATTGAAAATCAACTAAGTACTTATAGTTATCGTTTAAAAAATATGCGTAGCTTTTTAAGAAGATGCAATGGAAGCACGCTATTTTTAATTGATGAATTTGGTACAGGAAGTGATCCTGAATTAGGAGGCGCTTTGGCAGAAATTTTTTTAGAAGAGTTTTATAATAAAAATGCGTACGGAATTATTACAACACACTATTCTAATTTAAAAGTATTAGCAAACGAACTGGAAAATGTTGCAAATGCTAATATGCAATTCAATGAAAAAACCTTAGAACCACTTTTTAAGTTATTTATTGGACAAGCTGGAAGTTCTTTTACTTTTGAGGTTGCACAAAAAAATGGAATTCCTTTTAGTTTAATAAACAAAGCAAAAAAACGAGTTGAAGGGGAAAAAGTACGATTAGATAAAACAATTTCCAGACTTCAAAAAGAGCGTAATATTCTTCAAAAGACTTCTGAAAGCTTAGAAAAAGAAAAAAATATTGCTGCTGAAAAAACTGGAGTTTTAACCGAAAAGCAGGAGAAAATTCAAGAAAAACTAGAAAGTTTTCAAACATTATACGATAGCAATCAGAAAATGTTGGCTTATGGAAGAAAAGTTAATGAACTATTAAACAAATACTTACAAACCAACAATAAAAAAGAACTGAACTTAGAATTTAATAATTGGGTGACTTCTGAAAAAACAAAACACCTTAAAAAGAATCCACCAAAACCTAAAACAAAGGCTCAAAAAAAACAAGTAAAAGTTGAACAGAAAACCGAAGAAAAAAAGTTAATTTCAACTGAAAAAGAAGTTTTAGTTGAAGTTGTTAAAGTTAGAGAACAAAAGAAAACTGAAGCTAAAAAAATCGCAAAACAAAAAGCAGACTATACTTTTAAAGTAAACGACAAAGTTCGATTAATTGACAGTAATGCTTGTGGAACTATTGATAAAATTGAAAAAAACAATGCCTTTATTAATTACGGTGTTTTTACTACCAAAACAACTCTTAATAAATTAGAATTGGTTGAATCTGCTAAGAAAAAATAAGGATTAATTTTAGATTGCTGTGTTCAGCGAAAATCAAAGTTTCCACGTTGTCAATGCCATAGAATACTATTATTTTTTGCTTGTCATACTTGAAGTCAGGTATATACACACATTGTAATTGGAGGTTTTTATTGAGTTTTATCTTTTTAATGAAGACTGGTTTGGATTCCTGTTTTCACAGGAATGACACAACACATAACATAACTAACAAATAATACTATTTAAAGTTTCTATACTTCGAAGTATCTTCAAAAATATGATTTAAAATCCTTTTTCCTTGTTCATCAAATTCTAATCCTTTTCGTGCAAAAACCAAAGATGCCGTTTCTATAGCTTTGGAAACTTGATACTCAGAAAAACCTGCTGCTCCACCCCAACTAAATGAAGGTATAAAGTTTCTTGGAAAATTACTACCGTAAATATTAGCACTTACGCCTACAACGGTACCTGTATTAAACATGGTATTTATTGCACATTTAGAATGGTCTCCCATCATTAAACCGCAAAATTGCAATCCCGTTTTAGTAAATCTTTCAGTTTCATAGCTCCATAATTTTACTTCTGCATAATTATTTTTTAGATTGGAATTGTTGGTTCCAGCACCTAAATTACACCACTCACCTAAAACAGAATTTCCTAAATAACCTTCGTGTCCTTTATTGGAAAATGCCATTAAAATACTATTTTTAATTTCGCCACCAACAGTACAATTTGGACCAACAGTTGTTGCTCCGTAAATTTTAGCACCCATTTTAACCACACTATCACTACCTAAACTAAAAGGACCTCTAATAGCAGAATCCTCCATAATTAAAGCGTCCTTACCAATATAAATTGGACCAGTACTTGCATTTAATGTAGCAAACAATATTTCTGCTCCTTCTTCAATAAAAATATCTTCTTTATTAAGATAATTAACTCCTTTTGGTATTGGTTGTGAATCTCTTCCTTCGGTAATTAAATCGAAGTCCAGTCTGATAGCTGTATCATTTAAAGAAAATAAATCCCACGTATTAGAAATTTGTAAAATCTCGTCTTTAAAATCGATTTTTTCGTAGTCTTCAAAATTAACTTCCTCTTGATTTTCGGTAGTAAAAAAAGCAATTACTTCATTATTTTTATAAACTGCCTGATTTTCTTTCAGTTCTCTTATAGTTTCAACCAATGAATTTGTTGGTAAAAACGAGGCGTTTATCATAACATTCTTCGCCATTTCTACCATTGGATATTTTTCTTCTAAATATTCTTCAGTTAAAGTAGTTGTGGTAAAACCCAAATGTTTTTCCCATTTTTGACGAATGGTAAGTATACCAATACGTAAATCCGCAACTGGTTTTGTGTAGGTAAAAGGCAATAATGCATTTCGCACAGAACCGTCATATAAAATATAATTCATTTTTCAAAATAATTTCGACAAAGGTACTGTAACTTTTTTTTTTGCCAAAAAAAATATGATTTTATAAAACGCTAATTTTTCTTAAATAAGTATCAATGTTATCTGCAGTATCAAAACAAGCACTTACAGAATTTATTTCTGAACAATACCTTGAATCAATTGCATGGTCCTTACAACCAATTGTGTTTATATCTATATTCTTAAAGTTTTTATCAATTGCAATACATTTATTGTATAATGTCGCAATAGTTTCATTTTGTGCTAATTCAACTTCGTTTTTAATTAAAAAACCTTTAAGATAGTTTTCAATTGCAAATTGTGCATTTTTACAAATTGAATACGTTACAATATCTTCAGAAGGTTTGAACAATTCGTTTTTTGCTAATTGTAAATTTTTTGTTGCTTCATTAAAAAAAGCCGATGATCTTGATTTCATAATACTATCTTTAATAGGTTAATAAAAAAAAGTGCCAGGTATTATAAATACCTAGCACTTTAAAATTAGTTTGGTTTATAAATTTTTATAAAGCTCTAATCGTTCCCATTGAACATCTACTTGTTCTTGGGCTCTATCTAATAATTCTTTTCCAAGTTCTGCATTTTCCTTTACAACTCTTGTAAAACGAGTTTCTGAATACATGAAGTCTTCTAAAGGAGCAGATGGTGCTTTTGAATCTAATCTAAATCTTTTTCCTTTAGCTGCTAAAGGATCAAATCTAAATAATGGCCAGTAACCAGTTTCAACAGCTTTTTCTTGGTGTTTAGCTCCATCTTTTAAATCGTAACCATGTTCACCACAATGTGAATAAGCTATTATTATTGATGGTCCTGGATACGCTTCCGCTTCTTGAATTGCTTTTAAAGTTTGATTATCTTTAGCTCCAATTGCAATTTGCGCTACATAAACATTTCCATAAGAAACCGCTTGTAAAGCCAAACTCTTCTTGTTGCTTTGCTTACCTTTCATTGCAAATTTTGCACTTGCTCCTAGAGGTGTAGCTTTTGAAGCTTGACCACCAGTATTAGAATACACTTCAGTATCCATTACTAAGATATTTACATTTTCACCAGATGCTAGTACGTGATCTACACCACCATAACCAATATCATAAGCCCAACCATCACCACCAAATATCCAAACTGCTTTTTTACGTAAGTATTCAGAAAGGTTTCTTAGTTTTTTAGCTTCATACGTATCAATTGTGTCTAAAATCTCGTTTAGTTCTGCAATATCTTTTAGTTTTTCAGCTTTTAAAGTTTCTGTATTTTCCGGACTCTCAATAATTTTATTTACCAATGTACTTCCAATAACACTTTCTAAAGATTTTAATAAGCTAACAGCTATTTCTTCTTTTTTAGTTAATGCTAATTTAATACCTAAACCAAACTCTGCATTGTCTTCAAATAATGAATTTGCCCAAGCTGGCCCTCTACCCTCTTTATTTGTTGTATATGGTGTTGTTGGTAAGTTTCCTCCATAAATAGAAGAACAACCTGTTGCATTAGCAATTACCATACTATCTCCATATAACTGAGTAATTAACTTAATGTATGGTGTCTCTCCACAACCAGAACAAGCTCCAGAGAACTCGAATAATGGTTCTAAGAATTGAGATCCTTTTACATTTGTAGTTACTAATTCAGTTCTATCATAATCTGGAAGGTCAATAAAATAATCCCAGTTTACGTTTTCAACTTTTTCAACCTCAGATTTTTTAGCCATATTAATAGCAAAAACACCTTCAACTTCTTTACTTTCAGCTGGACAAACAGCAACACAAAGGTCACATCCTGTACAATCTTCTGGAGAAACTTGTAAAACATAACTTTCTGTTTTACTGTCAAATGGTCTTCCTTTAGCTGGTACATGTTTTAAACCTGCTGGAGCATTTTCTAATATTTCATTTGAAACAACTTTTGCTCTAATAGCAGCATGCGGACAAATTGCAACACATTTATTACATTGTGTACAAAGATTTTCATCATCCCAAGTTGGAACAGCATCTGCAATACCTCGTTTTTCATATTGGGTTGTTCCAGTTGGGAACGTTCCATCAGCTGCAAATGCACTTACTGGAAGCGAATCTCCATTACCTGCTAATATTGTTCCTAAAATTTCTTTTACAAAATCATCTGCTTTATCAGTCATCATTGGCACTAAACCATCTTGGTTTGTTGTATGACGAGGATATTCAACTTTTTGTAAGTTTTCTAACGATTTATCAACCGCATTAAAGTTCATTTCAACAACACCTTCTCCTTTATGAGAATATGATTTTACAATTGCATCTTTAATTTTTTTGAT
>NZ_JBFLKT010000064.1:0-2512 GCF_040883305.1 Lutibacter sp. | reverse complement strand
AGTTCCTCTTCAACTAAACGATTCCGATATTCCCCCGAATATACAATTTTACTATTAAAAACATTCTTAAGCATACGAGCCAAATTAGTACCAATTGCTCCCATACCAACAATCCCGATAGTCTTGTTTTTTAAAGTCATCCAAACAGAATCATCCCATCTCTCAGAATTGATTTTTCTATCGTTAACAGATATTCTTTTTACCATATCAAGCATCATTGCAAGGGTATACTCCGCTACTGTATAAGCATTCGCTCTAGGAGTGTTAGAAACAGCAACACCCAATTTAGAAGCGGCCTTCACGTCAATATAAGTTTCATAACCTGTACCGAAGAAAACAATACTTTTAATATTTTTAGCAGCCTTAAGAACATTTTCAGATACATATTCATCTCCACCCAATATATATCCATCAATATCTTTAGTGGCTTCTATTAATTCTTCCTCAGTATAATTAAATTTACCATTAATTATTTCGTACCCTTCTTCTCTTAATGAAGAAACATCTTCATCCGTTAATGTTGAAGCAGTAAATAATATTTTTTTCATATTACCTCCAGTAAGTTCATCAAAATTATTATAACACAAAATAAAAACTGCATATGCAGTTTTTAATAATTAACAACTTTACTCAATAGTTCCACCAAGTGCCGGATATTCTATTTCATCAACATACCATGTATCAGAAGTATCCCAGAGCAAAGAATCTGTAACAAAAGCGTTATTGTTAAACGAAGACGGATCCACAGTAGTATAAGTTGCATGAATTGCATCTAGCTGACCTACAACACTAGCTTCGGAACTTCTATAAACATTGATAAAGGTTGAGGCAAAACTTCCAACATCACCCGCAACTGGTCCTGCGCGCACTCCTCCATTTACATCTCCTAAAGAAAAACTATTACTAGTAGTTGAAAGATAGTTATAACCAGATATTCCACCTGCGGAATCTGCACAAGTAACAGTAACATTACTATAACAATTATTTATAGTTGCAGTATCATAACCCTGTCCTACTAATCCGCCCGTTCTAAAAGTAGAAGAAACTACTCCCGTTGCATAACTGTTTTCTAATAAACTTGTAGCCGTTTGAAGAGTTCCAACAATTGGACCGGTTCTACTATTACATGTAATATTTACATCTAACACTCCAACATTTTTTATAGTTCCTGTTGCAGCGTTAAATAGCCCACATCCATCACGACCAGAATTATTAATAAACAAATTACTGATTGTATAGTTGTTACCGTCAAATATACCAGAAAAATTACTACCAATTGGCGTCCACCCAGTACTAGTTGTATATGTAGTTTTATTAGCTATATTTTCATAATCAGTATCACTATTAAAATCAAGATCATTCATTAATATATAATTACCACTAAGACCACTAGTAATAGCAGCTAAATCTTCAATTGTATAAATCCCGGTATAGCCACCTGGTACCTCAGCCAAATGATTTTCTTTATTACCTTCTGTTGGCGCTGCGGTAAATAAAACTCCATCCCCACCAATTGCTATTGAACCTTCGATCACTTCACCGGTTCTAGGATCAAGCGGTATCATTTCAATTTTACCCATATCAAAAAGCTCACTAACAGTAATTGATTCAATATCAGGATTAAGCTGCAGATGTTCATAAGCCGCATCCTCTAAAAGCGTAACTTGCCTCTCATACGCTCTACTTCTTGCAGTCTGTATTGTTTTTGTTATCGCCGGAATAGCTATCCCAAGAAGAACCCCAAGTATAACAACAACAGTCAATAATTCAACCAATGTAAATCCTCTTTCTCTCATAAGCACTCCCATCATATAATCAATTTTAACATTTAAACTAATAGGTTTACAAACTATATTACAACACTTTACAAAATAAAAAACTGCCTAAGCAGTTTATTTTTTTATTGGTAGCGACGGAGGGGATTGAACCCCCGACCTTCCGGGTATGAACCGGACGCTCTAGCCAGCTGAGCTACATCGCCAATTAGTTACTTCTACATAATAGCAAAAAGTAACTATAATATCAATACTTTTTAAATAATTAAGGGATTAAAGTCTATGTAAAAACTTACCTTATTTTGTTTCAAATAATACTCATTTAAAAACCTAATTTCCTTAATTATTTCTTTTTTACTACGGTATTTAATAATAATTTGAAAATAATAATTATCCTTTATTTTAAACATAGAACTAGGAGCCGGACCAAGTATATCTAAATCTAAATTTTCTTTTAAATATTTAGCGGTTTTCTCAGCTTCTTCCCTAGCTAAATTTAAATTAGCGCTACTTATTTTTAATAAAGCAATATTACAAAATGGTGGATAATTTAGTTTTTTTCTAATATCTATTTCATTTTTATAAAAACTCTTATAATCCGTAAGAGCAATACTATAATGTTCTGGATTAAAAGTTTGAACAATAACCTCTCCTCTAAGATCTGATCTACCTGCTCTACCACTGGCTTGATTAATTAATGAAAAAGTTCTTTCAGCCGATCTAAAGTCGGGAATATT
>NZ_JBFLKT010000063.1:0-5163 GCF_040883305.1 Lutibacter sp. | reverse complement strand
TTCCAATTTAATTTTCAGTTTACTAGTTCTATTGCTATTTTCTTGCAAAGAAAAACCTTCAGAAAAAATAGCACTTAAAACTTTAGATAATACAGCAATTACTTTTAAAGTTGATACCATTGTTAGCGGAATGGAGATTCCGTGGAGTATGGCATTTTTACCAGATAATTCTATGTTAATTACAGAGTTAAAGGGAGATTTAATTCATTTTAAAAATGGTATAAAAACCAGTATTAAAAATGTTCCAGAAGTTTATTTTAGTGGTCAGGGTGGTTTATTAGATATTGAATTAGATCCAAATTATGCCAAAAATGGTTGGTTGTATTTGTCTTATGCATCCAATTTAGAAAATGACGGAAATGGTGGAAATACAACCATAATGAGAGCTAAATTAAAAGACTTTGCCTTAGTTGAAACCAAGGTTTTATACAAAGCAACACCAAATACAAAACGTGGAGCTCATTTTGGATCTCGTATTGAATTTGATAGAGATGGCTATTTGTATTTTTCTATTGGAGATCGCTTTAACAGAGATGTTTTGCCGCAAGATATAACCAAAGATGCTGGGAAAATTTACAGAATAAATAGTGATGGAACAATTCCAATAAACAATCCTTTTTACAACACAAAAAATGCTAAAAAAGCTATTTTTTCTTACGGGCATAGAAATCCGCAAGGAATGGCAATGCACCCTAAAACTGGAGAAATTTGGGCACACGAACACGGTCCACAAGGTGGTGATGAAATTAATGTAATAAAAGCCGGAAAAAACTATGGTTGGCCAAAAGCTTCTTTCGGTATAAATTATAACAACACAACATTTACAGATAAAACTTCTATTGAAGGAATGGAAGATCCTATTCATTATTGGACACCTTCTATTGCACCAAGTGGAATGGCTTTTGTTACCAGTGATAAATATCCAACTTGGAAAGGAAATGTATTAGTAGGTTCTTTAAAATTTCAATATTTGAACAGATGTGTTTTAGAAAACAACAAAGTTATTAAAGAAGAAAAATTATTAGAAAATATTGGACGCGTGCGCTGTGTGCGTCAAGCTCCAGATGGTTATATTTATGTTGCAGTTCAAAATTTAGGGATTGTACGATTAACTCCTTCATCGTAAAAATTATTCTTTTGAATCAAGTAGTTTTACTACGAGTGTAAAAGAATGGATTCCTGCAAAAGCAGGAATGGCAGACCTAATATAAGATAGAAAAGCCAGTACTTTCGATTTTAACATCTAAGTACTGGCTTTAAACTAAAACTACTAACTAAAGTTTTAAATATTTTATTTTGAAGAAAATAATTTTGGTTTGAATGTAAACATTATCCAAGCCCAAGAATTGTTTTCGTCTTTATCTCCACCTTTAAGAATTTCCATAGAATCTGTTGCAAACATTTTAGAATAACCTACGTTAAACATAATATTGTCAGCAACCTTATATCCTAAATTTAAATCTATTTCAGTACCTAAGTTATTATCTTCCTTTGTTGTTCCGCTGTAAATATCTGCTGCAGAAGAGAAAAAGTGAGGAACCAATGTTGCAGAAAACTTGTCTTTTTTGTAAGAAAATACTGCATTAATATCAACTAAACCAACAGAACCTCCGTGATTGCCAACATAAAAATAATCCATCCAACCGTTAAATTTGTGGTTTGTACCATATAATGGAACAAATGATTTAACATCTGAAGAAGTATCGTTTGTATCTTTACCAGATAAAACTTCAATTCCAGCACCAATGTTAAATTCTGAAGAAACTTTATATTTTAAATTACCTGCAACATAGTTTGCAGAAACATCGTTTCCTCTTAAACTTCCTCCTTGTAAATAAGCAGCAGCATCTGCACTAAATTTACCTTCAGCATATGTTAATCTTGTTCCTAAAGTTTGAGAATAATCAACTGTTTGGTCTGAACCGTCTAAATATTCAACTCCATTATTTAATAACAAGAAACTTAAACCAAGTTTGTTTGCTTTGGTATTGAACCAAGCATATTGAAACGTTTTATAACCAGCAACATTACTATATAAATTATCTACACCTACCTGGCTATCAGAGTTTAATGCGAAACCTAAGTCTAATTTACTATTTTCAGATAATTTAAATTTTGCTAACATAGCATCGTGGCTTCTTCCTTGTTGTGCCCAACCTACATTCCCAAAAATTCTACTGTCGTCGTATACAATTTCCTGACGACCTAATTTTAATGAAAAATTATCAGATAATAATGCTTCTGCCCACGCTTCGTGTAACATAGTATTATTATCATCTGCTCCTAAAGTACTAACATCTCCCCAAACTCTGACGTTTTGCAAAGAAACTCCTAATCTAATTTTATCCTGTTGAAAATCGAAATTTAAACGAGTACGTTGCGATACAAAATTTGCACCATCTGCATTTGTATTCAATAAAGTTCCAAAACCATGTTTGTTTTCAAAACGCGGACGCAATTCAGCGGACAAATCAAACTGTTGCGCTGTTAAAGTTGTTACTGTTAAAGTAACTAATAGCGTTAAAAATAAAAATTTTCTCATTGTTATTTGTTTTAATTATATACTTTTTATATTTAAAGACCTTTTAATCCTTTTATGATGCGAATGTACAAGCATAAATTATTTTAAATGCTGATTTTTGTCAACTTTTACCAAATTTTTATTTGATGCTAAAACTCCTTATTATAATGAAATGGTAATTATAAAAAATAACAAAACATAAAACAGGATAGATGCTTTCCAAAAAACGTGTGCATTCTTTAATTCCATAAAATAAAAAGAAACACATAAAAACTTAACAATCGACAAACCTAAAATAAGTATTGCTGCCTGAGTTGTACTTAAAGCTGAACCTGAAACCAACGCAGTAGTTATAGTGAGTAAAATTAGTAGCACCCATATTATTAAAAATAAATCTTTATTCATGTGTTTATAATTATTTGTTTTTAAAGGTCATATGCAGTTCGCTATTTATCATTCCTTTTGTGATATACTTTTTAGCATGCTCGTTTCATTTTAAAATATTAAATAAATTACTGGAAAAAGGAGCAACCAAATTAAATCGCACATATGCCAAAAAGCAGCACTAGCTTCAAAATCTTCAATTGAAGTTGTTACAATCGGTTTTTTTATTCCGAAGTAAACACTTATTAAAATAACCAATCCTACAATTACATGAATTACATGAAATAAGGTTAACATCCAGTAAAATGAGAAAAATGTATTGAAGTTCATGGTAAATCCGTTTTCAATTTTAAAATAATATTCAACAGATTTTAATACTAAAAACAACAATCCACCTAATAGCGTCCATCGCAAAAAATTTGCAGTTTTTTTAATATTATTTTCCTTAAAACTTTCAACAGATTTAGCCATAAAAAAGCCACTCGTTAATAAAAATACGGTGTTGACAGCTCCAAAAGTTGTGTTTAATAACAATCTAGAATTATGAAAAACTTCAGGTTCATCTTTGCTATAATAAACCATTGCAACTAATGCCATTCCAAAAGTGAACAATTCTAAAAAGATAACGATCCACAATAAAATTCCTCCAGGGGGATAGTACAAGTTTTTAACACTTACTAGTTCTTTTTTCATTTTAAATCTGCCTTAATCCCAGTCTAACAAACGCTTTTGACCTTCTAATTTTTGAATATCTGTAATATCTTGCGACATTTCAATTACACCTTTGTATTGCTTGTTATTATCTCTAATTGCAAAGTAACGAACGTGAATGGTTCGTCCTTTAAAATTGAACCAGAACTCGGCTACATCTTTTGTACCTGCTTTAAATTCTTCAACAATACGGATTACCATATCTACACTTTTTGGTGGATGGCAAAACTTAACTTCACGCCCAATAATTCCTTTACTTCTTGGAAAAACACGATCGTCTCCCCTATTGTAAAAAATAACCTTGTCATTTTCATCAACATAGGTAATGTCAACAGGTAAAAAACGCAACAATAAATTTACTTGTTCTGGTGTCATATAACCTTCATCATAATGAAACGTATTTTCTATTGAAAAAGACAATTCTCGTTTTTTAAAATCTTGACTTGGGTGTACATACGCTTCTTCAATTTCTGGATATGGTGCTGGCTTTTCTAATAACATCCAGCCAATTTCTTCATCGCCTACATAAAATTCTTTCCAATCGTCTTCAGATAATAAATCCATAGCTTTTGGAAATAAACGTGTGTCTTCAATAGTTAATAATCGTTTTAATCCTTCAATTAAATAAGGTGTATTGTCTATAATTTTTGCAGTATTTTTTTCTGAATTATAGGTATTTAGTAAGCGAATTTGATCTCGTAAATTATCGTGAAAAGACCACATTCCCTGACTTGGCCCTTCCCAGCCATGTTTTTCTAAATAAGGAAATAATTGATTCTCTTTACGTGCAAATCGTTTTTCTATAGTTGTTAATTGATTAAAAATATTGAAGTATTTTTGAAAATCTTCAACAGGATTGGCTTCATATAATTCTAATAAAATATCTTGTATTAAGGCAGCTTCTTGATAATAAACTTTAACAGGATGTCCTTCTGGGAGTTTATCTATAGTTGGTAAAAATGAATTAATTATTCAATAATTTTTAAAGCTTTTGGGATTAATACATTTTTTTCAAAATGCATATAGTTATGTGTTTGGTGTTGTAACTCTTTTAAGGTTTTGTATAAAAACTGGTACGAATTACAAGCATTTTCTGGAGTTGTATAATTTGAAGATAGCTTAGAAATTTCTTTAAAAGATTCCCCAATTAAACTTTGAGCAATTTCATTTCTATTAATTGTTTTCTGAAAATCTTGTAATAATTCTATTGAAACTTCTTCTGATTTTTTAGTTAATTCAACAATTTCATTAATTATTGGATACAAACTTAAAATCGAATTTTTAAGCATTTGAGTCATTACTTCATCAATACCTTTTGTTAAGTCATTAATTTCTATAACCTCTTTATTTTCAATGCCGTGCACCTCAGCAACTTTTGCAGCAAAAGGTAAAATTTCAAAAAGTGTATCGCTTATATATGTGTGATATGTATCTTTTGCTTGATCTATTTAGGCTGTTATTTCTAGATCTGTTGAATTTAATTTTCCTTAAATTTTACTATTTATAGTTTCTATTTCCTCTTTTATTATTTCAAAAGTGACTCCACT
>NZ_JBFLKT010000062.1:0-4078 GCF_040883305.1 Lutibacter sp. | reverse complement strand
TTAATGCACAAGCAGGTTATAAATACAATTCTCCAGATTTTCAACTAATACCGCACATGTTTTATTCTTTTAGTGTAGTAATGAAATTAAACGCACAAAGAAGGTTTAAGTGGAATGCAAGAAAAAGATTTAATTGGCGAAATGGTAAGTAACTTTGCTGCTAAAACTTTTTTAAATTGTTAACTTGCGTTTATAATTGTTATAAATGCAACAGTCAAAAAATTTCCAAATATATAGCGCTTCTGCTGGAAGTGGAAAAACCTTTACGCTTGTAAAAGAGTATTTAAAAATTCTTTTAACAAGTGAAAATCCTTTTAAATTTCAACAAATTTTAGCCGTTACTTTTACCAACAAAGCTGCTGGTGAAATGAAAGAACGTGTTATTCAAAATTTAAAAACATTTTCAAATTTTGAAAAAAATAATATGCTATCTATAATTTGTGAGGAAACAAATTTGGTTGAAGATGATTTATTTAGAAAATCAAAAATAATATTAAACGCTATTTTACAAAACTACGGAGCGTTTAATATTACTACAATAGATAGTTTTACGCATAAAATAATTAGAACTTTTGCCCACGATTTAAAACTTCCAATGAATTTTGATGTGGAAATGGATGCCGAAAGTTTATTAAATGAAGCTGTTGATATTGTAATTTCTAAAATTGGGGAAAATAAAGAACTTACAAAGTTGCTTGTAAATTATGCCATTCAAAAATTAGATGAGGATAAATCTTGGGATATTGCACTAGAATTAAAAGATTTTGCAAAAATTATTTTGAATGAAAATCATACCAGTCATTTAAAAGCTTTAAACACTATTTCAATTGAAGAATTTGAACAACTAAAAAACAAACTTCAAGCAGTAAATAAAAAAATTGAGAAAGAATTTGAAGAAATTGGTTCAAAAGCTCTCGCAATTATTAAAGAAAATGGATTGGAAATTAATGAGTTTGGTTATTCAGGAGAATTTCCAAAGCATTTTATAAAACTTCAAAAATTTAGACAGCAAAAGCCAGATAGCATAAAATTTGATGGTAGATTAAATAAAACCATTGAAGAAAATAAAAATTTATACGCAGCAAAAACTGCTGCTGCTTCAAAAGACTTAATTGATAGTATAAAATCGCAATTAATTGAGCTTTATGATACTTCAAAACAACTATTTAAAGCTTCTTACGGAACTTATATTTTAAATAGTATTTTGGTAGAAAGTTTAATTCCTTTAGCTGTTTTAAATTATATAAACACGGCGCTTCAAGAAATTAAACAAGAAAACAACATACTGTTAAATGCAGAATTTAATCAGTTAATTAGCGATACAATTAAAGATGAACCAGCTCCTTTTATTTACGAAAGATTAGGAGAAAAATTTCGTTATTATTTTCTTGATGAAATGCAAGATACTTCTAACTTACAATGGAAAAATTTAATTCCATTAATTGAAAATGCACTAACCTCTGAAGACGAATTGGGTGAAACAGGACAATTATTATTAGTTGGCGACGCCAAACAGTCTATTTACAGATGGCGTGGCGGAAATCCAGAACAGTTTATTGCACTTTCTTTAGAAGAAGGACACACAAAAAATAATCCGTTTTATGTAGAAAAAAAGCTGTCTAATTTAGATACAAATTTCAGAAGTTATTCAGAAATAATTGAGTTTAATAATGGGTTTTTTAAATTTATTTCTCAGTTTTTAGCCAACAAAAAATATAGCAATTTATATGTTGAAGGAAATTCACAAAAAATAACAGATAATATTGGAGGTTTTGTACAACTATCTTTTATAGAAAAAGGTAAAGATGATGAGGAAAAGGATTTGGTGTATCCTAAAAAAGTATTAGAAATTATTCAAAATTTAGATACTTCTTTTCAAAAAAGTGAAGTGTGCGTTTTGGTTAGAACAAAAGCACAAGGAATAGCAATTGCAAATTATTTATCGGAGAATAATATTGAAATAATTTCTTCGGAAACGTTGTTGCTAAAAAATAACGAAAAGGTAAATTTCATTATCAGTATTTTAAATATAATTAACAATCCTGTAAATAAAGAATACAAAGCTAAAATGCTCTATTTTTTATACAATCATTTACAATTAAATACTCCAAAACATCAATTTTTAATTAGTTTTATAGATTTAACAACTACCGAATTTTTTAATCGACTAAAGGAATTTAATCTCTTTTTTAGCTATCAAGAATATTTACAAACTCCGTTTTACGAAAGTTTTGAATATATAATTAGAAGTTTTAATTTAATTTCAGAATCGGATTCAGATATTCAATTTTTCTTAGATTTTGTTTTTGAATACCAGCAAAAAAAGCAACCTTCAATAGATGATTTTTTAGATCTTTGGGAATTAAAAAAAGATAAATTAAGTATTGTTGCGCCCGAAGCTGAAAATGCTGTAAGAATAATGACAATTCATAAAGCAAAAGGATTGGAATTTCCTATAGTAATTTATCCGTACGATATTGATATTTACAATCAAATTAAACCAAAAGTTTGGTATAAACAACCGAAAATAAGCGCAATAGACTCCTTTTTAGTAAATTACAGTTCGAAATTAAATTATGTTGGTGAGCAAGGAGAACAGTTGTTTCAAGAGCGCAAAGAGGCTTTAGAATTAGATAATTTTAATATTTTATATGTTGCCTTAACAAGGGCTGTAGAACAGTTGCATATAGTTTCAGAAAATAGAAACGCCACAAAAAATGAAAGCGAAATAAGATATACTTCTAGTTTATTTATTAATTATTTAAAACAACAAAGTTTATGGAATCCTGAAGTTTTAGATTATACTTTTGGCAATCCAAAACGAGTGGTAATTCCTTCAAAAGAAAATAGCAACACAACTACGCAAACAGCTTTTATTTCAAATTCTTGGAAAAATCATAATATATCTATTGTTGCAAATTCTTCGTTATTATGGGATACAGAACAAGGAAAAGCAATTGGTTATGGAAATTTAATCCACGAAATTTTATCAAAAATAAAAACCAAAAACGATATTAATGAAGTTGTAAAGCGATATGTTTTTAATGGTTCAATCTCTAAAAACGAACAGAATGAAATTCAAAAAACATTAATTTCTGTTATAAATCATCCTCAATTAAAAGCTTATTTTGAACAAAATAACGAGGTTTATAATGAACAGGAAATTATTACAGCCGATAAAAAAAGTATCATTCCAGATAGGTTGGTTATCAATAATAATAGAGCTACAATTATAGATTATAAAACTGGAAACCCCGATAAAAAACACCAGGAGCAACTTTTAAAATACGCAAAAACATTAGAAAATCTAAATTATACCATTGCCAAAAAAATAGTTGTATATATTAATACCGAAATTATTATTGAAGAAGTTTAAAAAATTATAGCTTTGTAAAAAGAAAACAATTATGTACGGTAAAATAGAACAACATTTACAAAAAGAGCTACAAGAGATTAAAGAAGCAGGTTTGTACAAATCTGAACGCATTATAACATCTTCACAAGATGCAGTTATAAAATTGAATACAGGAAAAGAAGTTATAAATTTTTGTGCAAATAATTATTTAGGATTGTCTAATAACCCTAAAGTTATTCAAGCGGCAAAGGACACATTAGATTCACATGGTTTTGGAATGTCATCAGTTCGTTTTATTTGCGGAACACAAGATATTCATAAAGAATTAGAACAAACTATTTCAAACTTCTATCAAACAGAAGACACAATTTTATATGCAGCTGCTTTTGATGCAAATGGAGGGGTTTTTGAACCTTTACTTTCTCAAGAAGATGCCATAATTTCGGATTCTTTAAACCACGCTTCAATAATAGATGGAGTTCGTTTGTGTAAAGCAGCAAGATACAGATATCAAAATAATGATATGGCTGATTTAGAAGAACAATTAATTGAAGCAAACAAACAAAACCACCGATTTAAAATTATAGTTACTGATGGTGTTTTTTCTATGGATGGTGTTGTTGCAAGTTTAGATAAAATATGTGATTTAGCCGATAAATATGATGCACTTGTAATGGTAGATGAATGTCATGCCACTGGTTTTATTGGAAAAACTGGAAGAGG
>NZ_JBFLKT010000425.1:0-3665 GCF_040883305.1 Lutibacter sp. | reverse complement strand
CAATAACTAAATTCGCATTTTTAAAAACTACGTGTTCGCTATAACTTTTAGATAATTCATTTACAACAATTGGATATTGTCCACTTCTTGGTGATGGTGGAAATTTTAAACGCAAAGCAGATGTATCAACCTCATCAACTTCTACCAATTGTAATTTCTCTAACATTCTAACTCGAGATTGTACCTGATTTGTTTTAGAATATGTTCCTTTAAAACGCTCAATAAAGTCCATATTATCAGCTATCATTTTTTGCTGTTCATCATATGCTTTTTGTTGATGCACTCTTCTATCTTTTCTCAATTCTAAATAATGAGAATAATTTGCTTTATAATCGTAAATTCTTCCCATAGTTACTTCAATAGTTCTATTTGTAATATTATCTACAAACGCTCTATCATGTGAAATTACAATTACTGCTTTGGCTGAATTAATTAAAAAATCTTCTAACCATTGTACACTTTCAATATCTATATGATTTGTTGGTTCATCTAATAAAATTAAATCAGGCTTTTGTAATAAGATTTTAGCCAACTCTATACGCATTCTCCATCCTCCAGAAAATTCTGAAGTAGGTCTGTTAAAATCGTTACGTTCGAAGCCCAACCCTTTTAAAACCTTTTCAACCTCTGCTTCATAATTTATTTCTTCAACAGCATAATACTTTTCACTTAATTCTGAAACACGTTCAATTAAGACCATATAAGCTTCACTCTCATAATCAGTTCTAACTGTAAGCTCTTCGTTAATGGCATCTATTTCAACTTTTATTTTAGTAATTTCTGCGAATGCCTTAGAAGTTTCTTCAAAAACAGTTGCATTGTCCGTTACTAATAAATGTTGTGGTAAATAAGCTATAACTGCTTCTTTTGGAGCTGTTATACTTCCAGAAGTTGGTTTCGTAGCTCCGGCAACAATTTTTAATAATGTTGATTTACCTGCACCATTTTTACCCATTAGTGCAATTTTATCATTTTCATTAATTGCAAATGAAACATTACTAAATAAAGTAGTGCCACTAAATTGAACTGAAATGTCATTAACTGTTATCATGTGTTTTATTTATTTTTGGAAGTGGCAAATATACATGGTTTGATTAACTTATTAATTATGAAAATTTTGATTTTAAAACAAAAAAAGCAAGAATAGAACATCCTTGCTTTTAGTTTATGTATGTATTTTAAATTAAAGTACTTCCCCTAATTCTTTAAGTTTCTCAGTATTTTCAGCAAGTTTTAATTCTTCAACAATTTTATGAATATCCCCATTTATTACATTTGATAAATCATATAACGTTAATCCAATTCTGTGTTCAGTTACGCGCCCTTGCGGATAATTGTAAGTTCTAATTTTTGCAGAACGATCTCCACTTGCAACCAGCGAATTTCTTTTAGCAGAATCTGCAGCTAATTTCTTCTCTAATTCTTGCTCATATAAACGAGAACGCAATACTTTCATAGCCTTCTCTTTATTCTTATGTTGTGACTTTTGATCTTGACATTGTGCAACTAATCCCGTAGGAACGTGCGTTAAACGCACTGCAGAATACGTGGTATTTACAGATTGACCTCCTGGACCTGACGAACAAAAATAATCTACACGGATATCGCTAGGTTTTAATTCTACATCAAATTCTTCGGCTTCTGGCAATACCATTACAGTTGCTGCAGAAGTATGTACACGACCTTGAGTTTCAGTTTGTGGAACACGTTGCACGCGATGTACTCCAGATTCAAACTTCATGTCTCCATAAACATCTTCTCCAGAAACACTAAAAATAATCTCTTTAAAACCTCCAGATGTTCCTTCACTAATATCTTCAATTTCTGTTTTCCATCCTTTATCTGAACAATACTTTGTGTACATTCTATACAAATCCCCTGCAAAAATACTTGCTTCATCTCCACCTGTTCCTGCTCTAATTTCAACAATTACATTTTTAGCATCATCTGGGTCTTTTGGAATTAACATAAACTTAATATCATCTTCAAGTTTTGGTAATTGAGCTGTAGCTTCTTCTAACTCCATCTTTGCCATTTCTGTCATTTCGGCATCAGAACCATCTGCAATAATCTCTTTAGCTTCTTCTATATTTTTTAACAAACCTTTATATTCTTCAGCAATTTTCATTACTGCACTTAAATCTTTATATTCTTTGTTAATTTGGATATAGCGTTTTTGGTCTGACATAATATCTGGTTGAATTATTAAATCAGAAACCTCGTCGAAACGTTGTTTTACTATTTGTAACTTATCTAACATTTATTTTTTAATTGGATTGCAAATTTACAATAATTTCTTGAGAATTAATTTGAAAATAAATTATGCTTATTTAAATACACGCATTCAATTCTATGTTTTTATGTACTAAAACTTTTATGTGATTTAATACTTAAAAGCTCCGTATTCACTTTTAATAGTCAATTTTTTAGTTTCTGAAGCTTCTACCCTACCAATAATTTGAGCGTTTACATTAAAACTTTTAGAAATTTCAATTAAATCGTTTGCTATTTCTGGTGAAACATATAACTCCATTCTGTGTCCGCAATTAAATACTTGATACATTTCCTTCCAGTCTGTATTGCTCTGCTCTTGAATTAATTTAAAAAGAGGCGGTACTTGAAACATATTATCTTTAACAATATGCAAATTATCTATAAAATGAAGTATTTTAGTTTGCGCTCCACCACTGCAATGAACCATCCCATGAATATCTTCTGGAGTATATTTTTCTAAAATTTTCTTTATAATTGGGGCATAGGTTCTGGTTGGTGACAATACTAATTTACCTGCATTAATTGGAGAGTTTTCAACTTTATCAGTTAATTTCATAGCTCCTGAATACACTAAATCACTTGGTACAGCTACATCAAAACTTTCAGGATATTTTTCGGCTAAATATTTACTAAAAACATCGTGACGTGCAGATGTTAATCCGTTAGACCCCATTCCACCGTTATACTCATTTTCGTAAGTTGCTTGTCCAAAAGATTCTAGACCTACAATTACATCGCCTGGTTTTATATTGGCATTATCAATTACATCACTTCTTTTCATTCTAGCGGTAACTGTAGAATCTACAATTATGGTGCGCACTAAATCTCCAACATCAGCAGTTTCCCCTCCTGTTGAATGAATTTCAACACCAAATCTTTTTAAATCTAGTAATAACTCTTCTGTTCCGTTAATTATTTGAGAGATAACTTCACCTGGAATTAGATTTTTATTTCTTCCAATAGTTGAGGACAACATAATATTATCTACTGCTCCTATGCATAACAAATCGTCGATATTCATAATTAAAGCATCTTGAGCAATGCCTTTCCAAACAGAAATATCTCCAGTTTCTTTCCAATACATGTAAGCTAAAGACGATTTTGTTCCAGCTCCGTCTGCATGCATGATCAAACAATAATCTTCATCTCCTGTTAAACAATCTGGCACAATTTTACAGAAAGCCTTCGGAAACAATCCTTTATCTACATTTTTTATGGCATTATGAACATCTTCTTTAGATGCTGAAACTCCTCTTTGACTGTATCTTTTACTAACTTCTGAACTCATTATTACTTTGTTTAATTGTTTAGCAAAAGTAATTTTTCTTTTTTGATTTATAAAACTAAAAAAACCGAATGTTAAATCATTCGGCTTTTTCATGTTTCAATAT
>NZ_JBFLKT010000061.1:0-5697 GCF_040883305.1 Lutibacter sp. | reverse complement strand
TTTATTAACTAAAAAATGTTAATTACTTTACTTCTGCAATTACATCAACAGGTATTTCTACAATTACCGCTCTGTGTAATCTTATAGTTGTATTGTACTTTCCAAGTCTTTTAATGTTTCCACCATCAACTTTTATGTATTTTTTATCAATTTCGTGACCTGCAGCAGCTAAAGCTTCTGCTACGTTTGCGTTATTAACAGAACCAAATAATTTAGTACCATCACCAGTTTTGGCAGTGATTTTAATTTCTAGTTCTTTAATTGCGTCTGCAATTTTAGTTGCATCTTTTATTAGTTTTTCTTCTTTATAAGCACGTTGCTTTAAAGTTTCTGCTAATACTTTTTTCGCCGATGAAGTTGCTAATACTGCAAATCCGTGAGGAATTAAAAAGTTACGACCGTAACCATTTTTTACAGTTACAATATCATCTATAAAACCTAAGTTTTCAACGTCTTGTTTTAATATAATATCCATGATTCCTTTCAGTTTTATTTTAACATATCGCCAACATATGGCATTAAAGCTAAGTGACGTGCTCTTTTGATAGCAACAGAAACTTTACGTTGGTATTTTAATGATGTACCCGTTAAACGACGAGGTAAAATTTTACCTTGTTCATTTACTAAGTATAATAAGAAATCAGCATCTTTATAATCGATATATTTGATACCGTTCTTTTTAAAACGACAGTATTTTTTAACCTGTTTAGTGTCAATATCTAATGGAGTCAGGTAACGAACATCACCTTGTTTTCCTCCTTTTGCTTGTTGTTCTATAGACATAACTCTTATTTTTTAGTTGCTTTAACTCTTTCTCTTCTTTTTTCAGCCCAAGCAGCAGCATGTTTATCTAACCTTACAGTTAAATAACGCATAATACTATCGTCTCTTCTAAATTCAAGTTCAAAAGCGGTAATTTCCTGACCGTCTAACTTGAATTCAAATAAGTGGTAAAAACCACTTTTTTTGTTTTGGATTGGATACGCTAACTTTTTTAGCCCCCAGTCTTCTTTTGAGATCATTTCGGCACCTTTAGAAACAAGATAGTCCTCGAACTTCTTTACTGTTTCCTTTATCTGGATATCAGATAAAACGGGATTCAAAATGAAAACAGTTTCGTAATGATTCATAATTAAAAATTTTAAGTTTTACTTTTAAGGGTGCAAATATACAGTTATTTACGGAACTAGCAAGAGGTTAATTGAGAAAATATAGGAAGTTCATATTTAGTTTTTAGTAATTAGTATTTCAAAACTGTTTTTTTTCAACATTTAAACTTTTTACCAGTGAAACTTAGACCTTTGGACAAATAATCCACTCCATTCTTATAATTAATAATTATCTACATCTATAGTTAATTTAATAGAACGAAATTGTTTAACTGCTTGAAATGTATTTTTAACTCGTAAAATGTTTGCTTTAGTGGCGCCTAACGATTGTTTTTGTGGAATTTTAATAATAATATGACGAATATAATAGTTACGAATTTTAGAAATTGCAGGTGTTGTAGGTCCTAAAATTTGATCTTTAAAAATATTTGTTAATGATTTTCCTAACCAATTTGCACCTTCATCTACTCTAATAAAATCTTTATGTCGCAACGTAATTTTTATAATTCTGTAAAATGGAGGATAGTGATATTGCCAGCGTTCGTCTAATTGTTCTTTAAACATTTCCAAATAAGAATTTGTAGAAACCTGCTGTAAAATCTGATGGTAAGGATTATATGTTTGAATCGCTACTTTTCCTCTTTTTTTAGATCTTCCTGCTCTACCAGCAACCTGAACCATTAATTGATAACTGCGTTCATGTGCCCTAAAATCTGGAAAATTAAGCATTGTATCTGCACTCATAATTCCAACCAACGAAACATTTGCAAAATCCAATCCTTTTGAAAGCATCTGTGTCCCTACCAAAATATCTATCTCTTGCGCTTCAAATTTTCCTATAATTTTTTGATACCCATATTTTCCACGTGTTGTATCCAAATCCATTCTACCTACTGCTGCATCCGGAAATAATTGCTCTAATTCCTGTTCAATTTGTTCGGTTCCAAAACCTTTAGTATTTAATTTTTCACTTCCACAAGCTCCACAATTATGAGGCATTGCTTGCCTGTAACCACAATAATGGCAACGTAATTCTTTTCTAAAACTATGAAAAGTTAAACTCACATCGCACTGTGGGCATTGCGGAGAAACACCACAAGTTTCACATTCTACAACTGGTGCAAAACCTCTCCTATTCTGAAATAAAATAACTTGTTCTTTTTCATCTAAAGCATCTTGAATCATTTCTAACAACCGATCAGAAAAATGTCCTTTCATTCTTTTTTTACGATGCTTTTCTTTAACATCAACCAATTCTATTTCTGGTAATAACACATCACCAAAACGCCTGTTAAGTTCCACCAAACCATATTTACCTTGTTGTGCATTGTAAAAAGTTTCAACACTTGGCGTTGCAGAACCCAACAACACTTTTGCATTGTGTAAATTCGCTAAAACAATTGCTGCGTCTCTGGCGTGGTAACGCGGCGCAGGATCGAATTGCTTAAAAGATGGTTCGTGTTCTTCATCTACAATTACAATTCCTAAATTTGAAAATGGTAAAAATAAGGAGGATCGAGCGCCTAAAATAAGCTGTGCTTTTTGTTTGTTTTCCAATACATTATTCCAAACTTCAACACGTTCATTCATTGAATATTTTGAATGAAAAACAGATAAATATTCTCCAAAATAATATTGTAATCTTTCTATTAATTGTGTAGTTAAAGCAATTTCCGGTAATAAATAAAGTACTTGCTTTCCATCTTTAAGTAATTGCTTTATTAACTTAACATAAATCTCTGTTTTACCACTACTTGTTATTCCTTTTAATAAAGTTACTTGTTTGGTTTTGAAAGTGTCTTTAATAGCCCAATAAGCTTCTTGCTGATGTGTGGTTAGTTCCTTTATTTCTGAAGTTGTTCCACTATAATTTATACGGTCTTTCTGAATAAAGTAAATTTCAAAAATATCTTTATCTATCAACGATTTTATTACTGCACTTGAAGCCAATGCTTTCTCTTGAAGTTGAGTAACTTTAATCGGTTTTTTTAAACTTTGTAACTGAAAATACGTTAAAATAAGTTCGCGTTGTTTTTTTGCTCTGCTTAAAGTTTCTAACAATTCTGATAACTTCTCAGTTGTATTCCAAGGTTCTTTTAAACGGATATATTTAACAAGTTTAGGCTTGTATTGTTCGTAAATTTGCTCTTTAACTACAATCGTATTTTTTTCAATTAAAGTTTTAATAATTGGAAATACATTCTTTTTTCCTAAGATTTCAATAATTTTAGAAATTGACAATTGCGATTGATGTTGTAAGGCTTCAAAAATTAAAAATTCTTCATTAGATAATAATTCTTCATTCGTAAAACCAGCAACTAATTGAATTTCTGTTTCACTTTCTAATAAAAAAGCACTTGGCAATGCTGCTCTATACACTTCACCTAAAGAACACATATAATAGTTGGCAATCCATTCCCAATGTTTTAATTGGAGTTCGTTAACAATGGGTATTTCATCTAAAATTTGATAAATTTCCTTTGCTTCATATCCGACAGGTGCTGTATTATGAATGTTATAAACTAGCGCGGTAAATATTTTAGATTTTCCAAATTCTACTGCAACACGCATCCCCGGCTTTAAAAAGGTTGCCTCGGCTTCTGTTATTTTATAGGTAAATAACTTTGAAAGTGGAATTGGTAATATTACGTTCGTATAATTAATAATTATTAATTTTTATGTTTCTACAAAAATAATTAATTGAATAATTTAAAGCACTTAAAACTACAATTTTAATTATATTATTTTAAAGAACTCTAATACAGTGCCTTACATTTAAAAAATAATTATGGCACGTTGTTTGTAATTAAAAAATTGTAAAATGCTAGCCAGCAATTTTAGTAATAACCTTAAAAACCCAATATTATGAAAAACAAATTATTTTTATTCGCAACATTTATATTTGTTAGCTTAGGAGCTTTTGCTGCCAACACAACAAATTCAACTACAACAAACAATTATTATTATAATGATGGAAATTCATTCACATTTGTTGAAAGAGGCGTTACATTTTCTGTTTTTCAAAATGGAGAGTTTGATTTCTATATTAATCCACGTAGTGGCTTTCATGCTAATTACAAAGGAAATGGAATTAATATTAGTTACAATTCTGGTTATAATTATGATGCTTACGTGCAATATGATGATTTTGGGGCTGTTATTCAAGTAGAAGATATTCCTATTTATTATGATTATTACGGGCGAGTTACCAGAGTTGGAAATATTGATATCAATTACAATGGGAATAGATTGGCTAGATTAGGCGGATTGAGAGTTTATTATAACCATTATGGATCTTACACCCATTTTTCAGGATATATAAATAGTTACAATAGAAATTATGTGTACCATCCTTATCACAATTATTTTGCACGACCTATATTTGATTTTAGAATTGTAAGCTACAAACCTTACAGAAATCATTATAGACCAAATCGTTATAAATATCATAGAGATCATTCAAGAAACAAGTATTATAGTAAAAACCGTAACGACCGTAGCTATAACAGGCATAATTCTAAAGATCGTTATGCTACAAATAAAGTGCCTAAAAGACGAAGTGATAATGTAACGCAAAGAAATGATAACCGTTATAAATCTAATACTCAAATAAAAAGGAATACAACGGCAACTAATAGAAATAACAACAATACTAATAGAAATTCATCTGTAAAGAGTCGTACTAATAATAATATTATAGGAAACAGAAATACTACTCAAAGAAGAAATTCTAATGCAGCCAATGAGCGTAGTAAAAAAGTAACAACTAGAAATTCATCTGTAAATAACCGTTCTAACGGCAACAACCGTTCTATTGGAAATCGCAATACAACTGCTCAAAAAAGAAGCTATAATACAGCAAATGAGCGTAGTAAAAAGGTAACAAACAGTGCTCCAGTTAGAAGTACTCAGCAGAGAAAAGCAACTGTAACGCAAAATAGCACAAAAAAGAATAAAGCGTATAAACCAACAAGAACTCAGCAAAAAAGAAGTGTTGTTAAAATGCCAACTAGAAGTTCAAAAAATAGTGCACGCACTAATTCAGAAAATACAAGAAAAAGAAGAAGTTTATAATTTGTTAGTTAGTTACTTACAACGGTTAACTAACAAAATATCGGGGTTTCACTACTCCGATATTTTTTTTGTCAAATTTTAAGGTGATTCTTATTATACCATTTTAACAATAAAATGGTATTAGGTGTGAAAGTCAATTTTGTTGCCAGGGCGCAGTACAACCGAAGAAATCTCATCAATATTACTTGCAATTTTGATTATAGTATTAACAGATTGCTTCCGTTCTCAAAAGCTACGTTCACAATGACAGTCTTTTAACTTTACCCACTTTTGAACCTTTGAACCGTTAAACTCTTAAACTAAAATCAAGTTCCTCTATAAAACAGAATGGTACTTATTGTTTTAATTATAATTTTAAAATCTAGTAATAAGTTACGTTCTTTAATATAATATAAATCGTAGCGAAGTTTAATATACTGTTCTTCTTTAGTACTTGCATAAGGATATTCTACTTGAGCCCAACCTGTTAAACCTGGTTTAATTACATTTCTAATGGTATAGAACGCATAATTTT
>NZ_JBFLKT010000424.1:0-2668 GCF_040883305.1 Lutibacter sp. | reverse complement strand
GCACGTGGTTCTAAATTAATGCCAGACAAAAAAGATTTTGGTTACAGTTTCCCATGTGATGGTCCAGGTCGTGGTGGTACATGTGATATTTCAGCTTGGGATGCATTCTACTTAGCTATGTTCTGGATGTTAAATACAATTGGTTGGGTAACATTCTACTGGCATTGGAAACACATGACAATTTGGGGTGGTAACCCAGGACAATTTGATGAATCATCAAATTACATTATGGGTTGGTTACGTGATTATTTATGGTTAAATTCATCACCATTAATTAATGGTTATAACCCATTTGGTATGAATAACTTATCGGTTTGGGCATGGACATTCTTATTCGCTCACTTAATTTGGGCGACAGGTTTTATGTTCTTAATTTCATGGCGTGGTTACTGGCAAGAATTAATTGAGACATTAGTTTGGGCTCATGAACGTACACCATTAGCAAACTTAGTTCGTTGGAGAGACAAACCAGTTGCTCTTTCAATTGTTCAAGCTCGTTTAGTTGGTTTAGTACATTTTGCTGTTGGTTATATTTTAACTTATGCGTCATTTGTAATTGCTTCAACTTCTGGTAAGTTTGGTTAATTTTCCAAATTTTATTTTGTCTAATGTATGAATTTTCATACATTAGACTCGTTTTTTTTCGACTCTTTGCGTCGATAGAATTTTTACTTCTAGAGATTCGGATACTCGCTGGTTAAGTTATCTTTTTTAAGATTTCTATTGCCTAGTCGTATTTGTGTTTCAACTTAAGCCTTGTATAAATTAGAAAAATCTAGTAAGCTATAACTTGAAGCATCATCAAAACTTCAGTTATTCCTTTTGATTCGGGATATAGCTCAGCTTGGTAGAGCACCTGCTTTGGGAGCAGGGTGTCGTAGGTTCAAATCCTACTATCCCGAGATACAGATTTAAAAAATTAAATTATGAAAAGAAGCTCTTCAAATGTTGATGGAATTTAATTTATTTTTTATACTCTTTACTTGTCAATCAGAAATATGAACTGATTCTCAGTTTCTTATATTATCTCTTATTAATTTACGATTACTTCAAATTTTCAAATGAGTTTAGATGAAAAATTTGTTTCAGTTCGAACTGCCTTCTATGATATAGTCGGTAATTTTTTTAAAGGGATCGCTGGATTCTTTGGATATCCAACAAATCCAGGAATGCCTACAATGTCAGAGATTCCAAGTGATCAATATGCTCGATCGCGCTTTCTTGATAGTCTCCCAACACACCGTACCTATTGGCCACCAGTTCAAAGACCCGAAACATGGTTTGAAATGATTTTTGGGCCAACACCGAAAGTAGAAACAGTTCCGCGATACATTTACGAAAGTAAAGAAGAAGGTTTTTATAATTTCTATATTGAGAATTATAAAAATATTTACTTTTTACCTGACTGGCTTTCGGAGTTTATTCAAGTTCGATTAGATATTTGTTTAGATATCACGGTTTTAGAAACGATTCGTGAAGTTTTTTTTGTTGGACTTATGGTTTACTCGCAAATTGTAATCTTACGAATCGCTTTGTCTTGGTTTATTTATATTAATCCTTACACTGTTCCATGGTGTTATATAGCAGCTGCTGTTGATTGGACAGAAGATGTCTTGCAAGGAATTGTGCCAGCTATCCTTGGAGTTAATATTACAGGAAGTGTCTTTTTAGGGATTCTTGGAGTTATAGCCGATAGTTTAAATCATTTGGTTTTTACAATGCCGTTTTTACCTAGTGAAGGGGAAGAAACTAAGTTGCTTATTAATGAACAAATGAAAAATGTTTTAGTTTTTCATTATTTACCAATTTTGTGGTATCGCTATCCAATTCCAAATGATCTCAGAGAATTCTGGTATAATGAGCGACCAGATATTTTAGAATATATGGAGAAAGCTTATAAAAACTTAGACATTCAATTTTTACCTGATGATATGGTGGCCCAACTACACCCGGAAAAATTAACATCTTCCATTTTTAGTTCTTTGGGAGATTTAGAGAATAATTTAAATCATATGGTTTCCACAGAATTGTTATCCAAAAATGATTTGATTCCTACGGACTTGGTTTTAACAAAGCTTTATTCTGTTACTGACTATTTAACTACGTTTTTCATCCAGTAGTTTGAAGTCAGAGTTACCCATTTTCTTTTCTAGATGGAAACAAACATTCTGGTTTGCTCCTTCTAGAAAATACCTTTAGTCTCTGCTTATCTTCTCTCTTCTCAAAGTTTAGTGGCCTGATAATTTAATTATATCTCATTAGAATTTTAATGAAGGTAGCAAGTTTGAGAAATATGACAAATAATATTTTTTTTTTATTTTCTATACTGAAACTTTTTATTGGAGATTCTTTCCTATTAGTTATTTATGAATCTGCCAAATAAATCAAAAGGTTCTGATCAACTAATCATTAAATCACTTTCTAAAGACAGAGAATAATTTTTCAATATTTCTTTTTTGAAATTCAAAATATCTGGATTGATCGCAGAATCCTAGGAATTTCCGATACCTTTTTTCTTATGGTTTTTTTAGGAGTTAATTCCATCGAGAGCTTTGTTTTCAAAATTACTAATATCTTCTGATCGGAATCCTTTTAAAAAACTAAAATGTTTTAGGATTTTGATTAGACTTAAAAATACTTATCATTTTTAATTTCTGTCACTTATTTC
>NZ_JBFLKT010000423.1:0-6272 GCF_040883305.1 Lutibacter sp. | reverse complement strand
TTGAGAATGTCTCTAAAGTTCATAACAGTACTAATTATGTTACTAATGAGTATAAGAACTATTATGAAAGGTTTTTGATGTTTCCTGATAGAGAGCAAAGTATTTGTAGCAAGAAAGCTAAGTTAGAGCAAATTCAAGAGGGTATGTCTATGATGCCTTTCTTATATGGTGGTGATTACGTTTATTATGATCCTATTTCATTTAAAGATGTAAAAATGGGTGATGTAATTATATATGAGCAAGAAGGAGAGAGGATTATTCACACAGTTGTAGCAGTATATGAAACGTATTTGATGACTGCTGGATACAATAATTTAGGTATGGATTATAGAGTTATGCCTGATGAAGTCAAAGCAAGGTGGTGTTTTAAAAAATGAATTACAATAGAGTTAAACTGCCTGATGGCAGATATGTGGATCAAAGCTTATCTAGGTGGGCTATTTGGAAACATAATTGGTATCAAGTAGAAGAGACTGAAAAGTTAATTAAATGTAGTAATTGTAAATGTATTCAACATAAAGCAAATTGGCATTATTTAAAGTGTATTAATTGTGATGCTTATTTGTGGGATGATAGATGGTTATAAAAATGACACTAGAAAAAGCTATTATAAAGCATGGGAACGTAAGGGCAATACCTGTATCTAAGCCTATTTATTGGGATATGTTAGATATGTATATGGGTAATTGCCTTAGAGATGTAGTAGGACACACTAAAGGAAGTACGATTTGTTTTGACTTCTATGATAACATGGGTGATTTCTACTTAGCTTACAAACCTTTACCTGAAGGTAAGACTTTATGGGATGTTGCAGAAGAGTTACCTGAAACGTATGGTAAAACCTATAATCATGAATAGTAAGTTTGTAAGAAATAAGAACATTTAAAGAAAAATCAAAATTCTTGGAAAGCATAAGCCAACCAAGAATCAGATCATATGTCGTTATATGTTTTAATTCATAGAACTATATAAACTTTTCCTTTTTTAACTTGTAGGAAATAAGAACATTTAAATATATAGAAAATAATACATCTTTATCAAAGCGAGTTAAACTCACCACGTACTGTTAAAGGAACTAATCATAAAGATTCGGGGACAATGGATTGAGGGTAAACCGACTAACCGTAGATTAGGCACAGTGAAAAACCCTTGCTTTGATTTTCTTTTTAACTTGTAGGTTTCACGACCTCTTATTTCTGATATTTTGTTCGCATTACAAACAAAAGCGAAACATTTAAATATAAGCTTACTTACTAACTTAGTATGGTTAAAACAATTAAATTCCAAAGAACTGCTGAAATTTATGCAGAATGTCCGAAATGTTCGAGCAATATACAATTTTATAATGGAATGAATCATTTTGAAGTAGGTAGTGAAGTAAGTTGTATTTCCTGCAAATCAAAATTTAAAATTTCGGAGATACAAGATTAATATGGAAAGAATTGATGTTAGTAAAGATAAGAAAAATTATAAAATAATTTATGCTGATCCTGCTTGGGTGTATCAAGACAAAGCTAATGCTGGAAATAGAGGTGCTTGTCACAAATACAAATTAACTCCTACTGATGAAATGGGGAATATTATTAAAAATATATCTGTTGATAAGGATTCGGTTTGTTTAATGTGGTGTACTTATCCTCAATTACAAGAAGGGCTTAAATTAATGGATTTATGGGGTTTTAAGTTTAAGACTGTTGCCTTTACTTGGGTTAAGAAAAATAAGGTTTCTGATAGCTTCTTTATGGGTATGGGTAGACATACAAGAGGGAATCCTGAAATAGTATTACTTGGAACTAAAGGTAAAGGAGTGCCTAGAATTAATGCAGGAATAAGAAATCTACAAATCCATAAGATTGCAGAACACTCAAGAAAACCAAATGAGATCAGGCAAGAGATATTAAAATTATATGGGGATTTGCCTAGAATTGAACTTTTTGCTAGAGAATCAAAAGAAGGTTTTGATGTATGGGGAAATGAGGTAGATAAATTTAATTAAAATGTCATATCCAATTAAAGCAAAAGGGAGTAAAACAAGACCAAAGCGTTTACCTATTGATATTAACGAAGATGAATTTGGACAAATTTTAGAGAATACTCCTAAGAGAAGGCACAGAGTTGCCTTCCTTATGGCTTTTGGTTCAGGACTAAGATTAAGTGAAGTAATAAATTTAGAACCTAGAGATTTTGATTTTGAAACAAATCAATTAAAAGTAAGAGAGGGTAAAGGTAAAAAGGATCGAATAGTGCCTATTCCTAAAGGTTTCAAAGAAGAGTTCTTACACTTTATTCCTTTTGAATTTGAGAATAGAAGCTTACAGAAAGCCTTTAAACGTGCTTGTGAGAAGGCAGGAATCTTTAATAAAAAGCCTTCTGCTACTTTCCATAGTCTAAGGCATGGATTTGCAACAACTTGTTTAAGGAAAGGAATTAGCCTTAGAGCAATACAAAGAATGTTAGGACACTCTGATCTATCTACTACTGGAATGTATTTAGATTTGTGTCCTGATGAAATACTTAAAGAGTATCAGGAGAAGTTTTAGAATGAAAACAATTAACGAAAAGTTCACAGATGAGGAATTTGAAAAGATGCAAAAGGTAAAAGGAAGTCAAAACTGGCACGATTTTATCTTACAAAAATGTTCGCAAAAGTCAAATGGAGATTCATAAAAGATGAATAGAGAATATTGTGATTATTGTGGAGATGAAATAAAGTCGGATTGGGATGAAAATAGTTTAGTGTTATTTGAATCAAGTAGAATAATTATAAGTGTAAATGGGCTAAGAGATTTAGCTTTTTGTAATAAAAAATGTTGTTTTAAATATCTTGCAAAGGAACATAAAGAGGTTACTTATGATGAATAGAAACTTAATGGAAGCAAAATTGATGCTTAATATAGGGGATTTTATATTGAAGAAAGTAACAGAATCATCTCCTGAATGGGAATCTGAATTAAAGGGGAAATACAAAAAAGCTTATGAAGAATATATTGAAACTATCTTAGAAGATATTGAGTATGTAAAGAGTGCTAAAGATATGTTGAAAAAAGAGAAAGATTTAGAAACTGAACTACTGGAAGCAGAAAAGTTTTACGCTGAATGTTTGTTTGTGTATATTCAAAATAAATATTATTTAAGAAATAAGGAGGTCATAATTGATGAAAGGAATATATAAAACTAAACCGATAGAGCTTGAAGCAGTTGAATGGACTGGGAAAAATTTTAATGAGTTAATCCAATTCTGTGGCATCGAAAATCTCGGAAAACACAATATTGATTCACAGGAGATACAAATTTGTACCTTAGAAGATGGGGATAAAGAGGTTCAGCACATAGCTAGTAAGGGAGATTTCATTATCAAAGGTTTAATAGGAGAGTTTTATCCTTGTAAGCCTGATGTTTTCAAAAAGAAGTACGAACTTGTGAGGTTACTTTAGATGAAGAAGTATAAAAGAGTAATAACTTGGCACATGAATGATGTAAAAGAACTTTCAAGGAAAGATATACTTACTATTTTAATTTTGGGAATGATTCCTATTATTAATATAGTTTTAATTGTAGCCATTATTTTAGATTATGACGTTTATTATGAAGAAATAAAAAAAAAGGAGATTCATAAAAGATGAAATTCGTAAGTGATAGCAAATTAATAAATGATATGGATAAATTATGTGTCGGATATTCCCATGCAGAGATAATTCATGCTTTAGAATTTTTAAAGTTAAAAATATTAATTGAAGGAGGTCATAATTGATAAAGATTAGTCAAGATAAAAAAGTATAAAAATGGCAGAAGAAAATAAACGTAGAGGTCCCGATTATAAAGGGGATGGTGCAGCAGCATGGATTAACAAAGATAAAAATGGAAATGATTATATTTCTGTTAAAATATTAGGAACTTTGGTAGTAAATTTATTTCCTACTCCTAAAGAAGAGCCTAGTGAGCTAACTAAGCTTAATGAAGCATATAAATCAGGATTAATTACTAAAGAAAAGTATGCTGAAGAGGTAACAAAATTAATTCCATAGATAAAAAAAAGAAGTGCAGGGATTTCATAGAGAAATATGTAGAAGTTTCTGCTAATTATAATGAAGTCCTTGAAGAAATGCTGCAAATTGTTTAATTTTTTTATTTTTATTCAAAACCTTTATATATTAGTACTTAAATAGTATTAATAGAGCTGATAAAAATATCAAAGGTAATAAGTTCTAATAATGCAACAGTAACAAAGGATTCTAAAGGTAGGACTAAAATAGTTTTAAATTCAAGTTCTAAAAGATCTTCTTCTAAATCAAAATCATCTAGTAGTTCTTCTTCTTCTCGTTTTATTAAAGGAAAGGGGGGAACTGTAAAAGATACTCAAACAGGAACTACTTTTGTTCCAGATCAAAGTAAAGGTGAAACTCAAGCTTCTTTACTAGAAAAAAAATTTTCAAGTTCATCATCAAGACCTAGTGAGGCTCTTAAAAGTGCTATTTCTACAATCCAAAAGGAAGTAATAACTCCTCAAGCTAAAGAAATTATTGCTAAATCTTCTTCTAAGCCTTCAACTGCTGAAAATATTGTTAGAAGTAGAGTTTTAACTGCAATTAAAAGGGATCAAGCTCCAAATCTTACTGCTGGAAGAACTCCTCAAGAAAAAGCAATAAATCAAGCTATTAGTCAGTCTTTTACTGATGTAAATAAGCAATTAAGACCTTTAAAAGAGCAAGGTGGTACAGTTAATGTAAAAGGCCAAAACATAGAAATAACTATTCCTGCAACTCCATTACCTCCTAAAATAACAGGTACTTTTGAGCCTCAAACAAAATCTGAAAGATTTTTTGGGACAACAACAGGAAGAATTGCCTCAGGCTTTGCTTCAGGAGTCTTTTTAAACAAAAAAGAATTACAAAAATTACAAACAGTAAAGCAGACTCCTACTTCAAAAGCAGTAGATTTAGCTACATTTCTTGGAAGTGTATCTAGTATTGCTTTAATTGGTGCTGGAGCCACAAAGGCTCAGGCAGCTGCATCTAAAGTACCTTCTAAAGCTACAAAATTACTTAGAGAAGCTGGTACTGCTTTTGTAGGTGGTTCAATTGCTAAAAAAGGAATTGAATTGACTGCACCTAAAGAACAAAGAATAGCTATGAAAAGCGATATTTTTAAAGATGCCTTTAAAGGTACCTCTGCAAGGCAAGGCTCATTTATACCTATCATTACTGCAACTGGTGGAAGAAAAGAAGACTTTTTAGCCGACTTTACACAGCAAGTCGCTAAATCTGTTCCTCCTGAGCAAGTAAGTACCTTTACTAAAGCTGCTGAAAAAAGACTTATTGCTGGAGAGAGTGTTAAGTTTGCTGAATTGTTAGGTATGGAAAGAATTTCTGAATTAACTGGAAGAAAAGCTATTAGTGCTGCATCTAAAAAATTAAGTGTAAGTCCAAGGCAAAGTAAAATTTCTTCAAAAGTTGCATCGGATATACTTACAACCCCTCCTAAAGGAATTAGCTATGCTGATTTTATTGCTGCTAGTGCAAAGCAATCTACATCAAACGTTTTAAAAAGACAAACTTTAAGAGAATCTAAAGTTTTAAATAGATTTCTTCAAACTGCTAAAATTATTGCTCCTATTGGAGCTGTTGAAGGTGGATTTCAAGAGTTTAGTGATGCAAAGGCTGCTGGTAGAAAACCAAGAGTTGAAAATGTTTTATTAGGCGTAGGTGTTGGTGCAGCTACTGCAGGAGTTTTAGGAGGTGCGATATTATCTCTTCCTAGAAGAGGTGGGCTTGTTTCTGCTCCAGTTTCATCATTTAAGAGAAGATCTGTGGAATTAACCGGATTTCTGCTTGACCCTTTAGAAAAACCCGGAGATTTACTTGCTGATTTTACAAGTCCTCAAGCTTTTTCTAGTTTAGCTAGTAAAAATTCTTTAATGCTTTCTACCAAAAAGGCTTTTTTAGCAACTCGTAGATCAAGAGTATTTACTCCTTCATTTAGTTTAACTTCTACTCAGAGTCCCTCTATTTCTGAAACTTCTACAAATAATAATGTAAGTGGAGGAAAAGTATTTAGCTTTAGTCCTAGTGTTAATTTAACTTTACCTCAAAGCATATCTCAAAGTACTGTTTCTACACCTTCCGTATCTGAAACTTCTAGTTTTTCTCTTAATAGTACTGTAAATGTTCCTTCTAGCACTAGCACAAGTGTTAATACTAGCGTTCCTACTAGTACTTCTACTAATGTAAATACTTTTCTAAGTGTTCCTACGAATGTAAGCACTAGCGTTCCTA